>NZ_JANPLS010000291.1:0-18065 GCF_031422475.1 Chamaesiphon sp. VAR_48_metabat_403 | reverse complement strand
TCCCACCACCGAGCTATAAATAAGTAAATTAGGATCGAAAAAGTTATAAATAGCAGCTCGTTCTAGCACTATTTTCATGCTAGCAGCAGTCTCATTCCCAGTATTGGAAATAATGCCGATTTTGAAGTTATTGTCTTTTAATTGTTGGAGGATATTTGGTATGTATGCATAAATATCGATTCCCTCTAGTTGCAATGCTGGATGTGAGATTCTGGGAGTTCCTAATGTATCGCCAATATCAAAAAAAACTGATGTTTTATTCCCGCTCATTTTATGGAACCTCTTACTTTAAATTTATTTTTAAAATCATCAGCGAATAAATGATGCAAACCTCCTCTCATTGGCTTGCTACGATTTCGATCTAATGAAGACATAGTTGGCATTGCTACTTTGAGCGGCGATCGGGATTAAATTGCCAGTGTGCTCTGAGAGGATGTCTGAAAAGGGATGTTTGATGTGAATCGTAGATCTAAATCCCCCTGTCTTGTCGTTTTTTTATTCGGGGGTTCCCCCCGAATAAAAACGCCGCTAAATCCCCCTTTTTAAGGGGGACTTCCATCCGGTTCCCCCTTTTTAAGGGGGCTAGGGGGGATTTCTAGGGTTTATGCTCAAAAGAATTGACTTTTCAGACACCCTCTGATGGTAAATTTGACTTGCTGACGATCGATAATTCTCTTCGATCTCATAAATATAGACTGATTGCTACAGCTTACACCCCGCTCGCTCGATTTGTCGGTGAGAAAAAGTGAGTTATTTAGCTAGTAATATGTGAATTTTTGCAACACAAGCTACAAGTAGTAATAACCACCAGTGATATACTCTGTATATATAAATAAAAAAATTGACTGTGTAAGGTCGATCGTGCAACCGAAAAGACTCAATAGATTGAGATTGAGATCGAGCAGATCGGATTAAAAATTTCTTTACAACTGAATATCATGATGACTGGACAGCAAGCAATTAGATCGATCGATCGTCTGCTGGATCGATCGCAGCACCGTAAACTTAACGATCTAGAATCAACGATCGTTTTGCAAACTTGGTCGGGTAGCACCTACAGATCGATAGCCGATCGATCTACCTACGATCTCGACTATGTCAAACAGATTGCCGCTCGATTGTGGAAATTGCTCTCTAATTTATTAGGCGAACATATTTCTAAAATCAATATTAGGTCGGTCTTAGAACGCCATCAAAAATCGCTGGCAATTAAAGGCTCGATCGATTATGGAGAATTCTTTCTCCGTAGTTACGAAATGCCATTTAGTTTATTAAATACCAATACTTTGACGATCGGCGACCGCCGGATCTCATTCGCTTTTATTAGTTCCGATCGCCCAGAGCAATCGCTGCGATCGAATGAAATTGAATCTCCAGCCGATCGGCTATCCCAAAGACAAGTCCGAGACGATATTCAATCTTTAATCTTACAAAATTTGTTCGAGCCAGTTACTTCTAACTTGATTGTAGATGAGGTTTTTTCTGTTTTAAAAGTTAAGAATCTAGCGATAAATTCTGTCAACTGTTTGATTGTTAATTGTTACTTCTAACATATTAAATGTCAATCGGCTGACGATTCAAACAGTTAATTATTCACTGACAGTGAGGACATCATTTTGTGCCAGACAACCATCTTCGAGATGAACGATGCGATCGGCGACATCGAGAATCCGGTTATCGTGAGTTACCATCAGAATTGTTGTTCCCTGCTCCTTGGCTAATTTCTGCATGATCTCGACGATTTCTCGTCCCGATTTTCCGTCTAGAGCGGCAGTCGGTTCGTCAGCTAGCACCAGCTTAGGATGGCTCATCAGGGCACGAGCGATCGCCACGCGCTGTTTTTGACCCCCAGAGAGATTATCGGGGTAGTAGGACTTGCGATCGCTCAATCCGACGGCATCGAGCATTTCGGTAGCGCGATCTTTAACTTCTTTACCGCTCATGTTGGGGTGCAATTGTCCCGCCATTTGGACATTTTGCTGCGCGGTGAGCGATTTAAGCAAGTTGTGTGCTTGGAAGATATAACCGATATTGCGCCGGACTTCGATAACTTTACGTTTACTCGCACCCACCATTTCTACACCCAATACTTTCATACTCCCTTCTTGCGGCGATCTCAAACCACCCGATAATGTCAGTAGAGTAGTTTTCCCAGAACCAGACGGCCCCGTCATCAAAACGATTTCACCTTTCCCAATTTGGAGGTTGATATCAAACAACACTTGTTTTTTGAGATTACCTTTCCCAAAGTAGTAATTAAGCTGATGAACATCAACGACGATATTATTATCGAGGCTACCACTATCAATATTTACTAAATCTGCTTTCGGTTTAAATGTTAGCATTTTCTTAGGTGTTAGGCTTTAGGCTTTGGGCTTTAGGTTGGATCTTTCGACGATCGATCGCTTGTCTACGTCAACAGTCCAAATTCTTTTAGTGCTGGTAAAAAGTTATTGTTTTCATGCTGCGACCGCGTTAACTTAATCAATGCAAATCTTTGAATCGTGGTTAGATTTTCCCACTGAGCTATGTCGATGTTTATCCCTTCCTCAGTGGCTTTGATTGAGACACTCTCTGGTGTTTCGCGATCGTTAGACCATGGTGGATGCGGGTCTACGCTGAGTAAGCTAGGTTCGTGTCCGGTATGATGAATAATTAATTGACTTACATACGCTTTGTAATTATTAATTGCAGGTTCTCGATCGCATGGCAACTCTACCAATTGTTGGCACTCAGCTTGCGTAAATCGATTCCATTCTGCCAACTTTAATTTCACACCACAAGTATCTAATTTTAACCGCACGATCATCGGGATGCAGCGGAGGGAATCGACAAAATCAGCTTCAAATTTAAAATATGTCATGGGGAGATAGGAGCGGGGAGCGGGGAGACGAGGAGATGAGGAGACGAGGAGACAGGGAGAGAACAGGATGCTTGTGTCCAAATTCACTATCCACTATCCACTAAAGCCTAATTTCTCACTCCTGCCATAATTAGATCGATCGATTCTTGAGTATGACGTTGCAGTAATTCTTTGCCTAACAAGCGTTTACCTGGCCACATATATTTAAGATTTTCTTGGGCGGTAAAATAAAAAGTACAAGTCCCGACGATATTTACTGCGGTGTGTCGGGGTTCGAGTTGGCGAAATGCACCTGAGAGCATCCCCCGTTCTAAAATCTCAACGATCGTACCATAGAGCAAATCTCCCAATTGTTTTGGGTAATATTTACCCTGATTTTGAATCGCTTCCAGAGAGAGAATGCTTCCAATTCGAGGATTTTCGGTCATACAACAGAGCAGTTGTTCTAGCAATCGTACTAATGCGGCATCGGGGGGTAAGCAATCGAGCTGAAGTTGCGCCATCATTTCCATCGCTTCTACCCAACATCGCCCCAACACCGCTCGATACAATTCTTCCTTACTAGAGAAGTAATAGTAGATTGTTGCCTTTGTGACACCCGTCTGGGCGGCGATTGCGTCCATGCGGGCGGCAATTAACCCCGTCACGGCAAACTCCGCTTCGGCGGCATCTAAGAGTTGATTTCGGGTTGCTTCGGAATTACGGCTCGGATTTGTCGATCTTGTCGTCTTTTGCTTATTGATTACGGGCATTATATAAGAAGATGCAGCAGTTTATTTAACTAAATGGTAAGTATAATTTTATTTCTATAATCCTATTATGGCATAGGGTCTAGGAATTGTAACTGAATTGACATATAATTTATTTATGCGTTAAACTAACTAACGAGTAAGTAGATAGCATCCCGCAGGCATACAACAAAGGCAACTCGCAAGCTATGGCAGAAAATAACTTTGTAGTCGATAAATTTAAGAGTCTGAATCCGGCTGCCCGCTGGGTTGCTGTTGGTGCCTCCGTCGCTGCGCTGTTGCTGTTGCCAGCCGGATGGCACTATGCGAGCATGTTTGCCCAAAAGCCACCCGAAACGCAAGCGGCTAAACCTGTCGCACCCAAACCCGAAGTAGCTACCGCAGTCACCTCATTAGGACGATTGGAACCATTGGGTGAAGTCATCAAAATCTCGGCACCTAGCACCCAGAGTGGCAAGGGCACGCTATCGCAATTAATGGTTAAAGAAGGAGATCGAGTCACGAAAGGGCAAGTCATTGCCGTGCTCGACAATCGCCAACGCCTAGAAGCATCTTTAGCCAAAGCGCAAGAAGATGTCAAAGTATCGCAAAACAACCTCGCCAAAGTCAAAGCCGGAGCTAAACAAGGCGAAATTGACGCTCAAAAAGCCGAAATCGCTCGACTGACGAGTCAACTCAAAGGCAATCGGGATACATACGTTGCCACCAAAGCGCGCCTCGAAGCCCAACTCAAATGGGAACCCGCCGCGCAAGCTGGCAAAATCGAATCGCTCAATGCCCAACTAGCTGGCGAAAAGCCCACGCAAGCAGCCACAATCCGCCGCCTGCAATCGCAACTCAAAAATGCCGAATTAGACTACAAACGTTTTCAACAACTATACGCCGATCGGGCGATCGAAACTACTAGAGTCGATGCCAAACGCTTAGAAGTCGATACAATTCGCCAACAAATCGCCGAAGCTCAATCCAAATACAATCAAACCGTCGCCACCCTCAACCAGCAAATTCTCGAAAATAAAGCCACCCAAAATAAAATTACCAGCAACGCCCAACAACAACTCGCCGAAGCTAAAGCCAACTACGAAACCAGCGTAGCCACCACCAACCAACAAATCGCCGCCGCTCAAGCCACCCTCGCCAAAATCGCCGAAGTCCGCCCCGTCGATATTCAAGGTGCCCAAGCCGAACTAGCTCGCTCTCAAGCTACCGCCCGTCAATCCCAAGCCGAACTCACCGAAGCTTACGTGCGCGCCCCCATTGCTGGCGAAATCCTTAAAGTCCACTCCCGCGCTGGCGAATCTCCCAGCGATAAAGGCATCGTCGAAATGGGACAAACCAGTCAAATGGTAGCCGTCGCTGAAGTCTACGAAAGCGATGTCCGTAAACTCCGCGTCGGACAATCCGCCACCATTAAAAGTGAATCTGGCGCATTTACGCAAAATCTCAAGGGTACAATCAGCTATATCGGACTCCAAATTGGCAAGCAAGACGTTTTAAATACAGATCCAGCCGCCGATTCCGACTCCCGCGTCGTCGAAGTCAAAATTGCGATCGATCCCACCGACAGCACCGCTGTCAAAGGGCTGACGAATTCTAAAGTATCAGTTCAAATTAATACTCAATAGGGAATAGGGAATAGGGAATAGGGGATTAAAACTTTATCTATCATCCCCGTCGCCCCGTCCCCCAGTCGCCCAGTCGCCCCGTCCCCCAGTCCCCACAATCAATCATGTTCAAAAAAATCCCCCTTGCCTGGTTGCAACTGAGCCACGAAAAAATTCGATTGTTAGTCGCGATCGCGGGAATTAGTTTTGCTGATATTCTAATGTTTATGCAACTAGGATTTCGCGACGCGCTGTTTGATAGTGCCGTTAAATTTCATACCAACGTCAATGGCGATGTTTTTCTTGTCAGCCCTCAATCGACGGCGTTGATTGCCATGAAATCCTTTCCTCGGCGACGACTTTATCAATCCCTCGCCTTTAAAGATGTCGAATCAGTCACGCCCATTTATCTGGGCTTTGGCATCTGGAAAAACCCAGTCGAAAAAAATACCCGTCAGATCATGATTATTGGCTTCAACCCAGCCGATAAACAACTTTTTCAACTACCGGGCGTGAGTGAAAATCTGGCAAAAATGCAATTGCCCGATACCTATTTATTCGACGAAAAATCTCGCGAACAATTTGGTCCCATTCCGAAAATATTTAATGCTGGCGAAAAAGTTCAAACTGAAATAGACGGACGCAGAGTCGATGTCGGTGGTTTATTTACCCTCGGTGCATCCTTTGGTGCCGATGGTAACTTAATGACTAGCGATACCAACTTCGCCCGGATGTTCAAAAATCGCGATCGGGGGTTAATAGACGTGGGTGTAATTAAACTCAAACCGGGCGCAAATGTACCCGCCGCCGTTGCCGCGATCGATGCATATTTGCCCAGCGATGTTAAGGTAATGTCTAAAGAACAATTCATTGACTTTGAGAAAAGTTACTGGCAAAGTGGTACTTCGATCGGGTTTATTTTTACCCTCGGTACGGTGATGGGTTTCATCGTCGGGATTGTAATTGTTTATCAGATTCTCTACACCGATGTTGCCGATCATTTATCTGAATATGCGACGCTCAAAGCGATGGGTTATACAGATTTTTATCTGCTCACGGTTGTGTTTCAAGAAGCAATTATTTTATCGATCGTCGGCTTTTTTCCTGGCATGTTAGCAGCAGTCGGACTTTATACAATGACGCGCAATGCGACTAATTTACCGCTATTAATGACGATCGCTCGTGCTACTACCGTCTTAATTTTAACAATGATTATGTGTACTATTTCTGGCGCGATCGCCGTTCGGAAGCTTCGGGCCGCAGATCCAGCCGATATGTTCTAATTATAGGTTTACATCGGTCTTCGCTCGATCTACTTGAGACCGAGTAATGACTTTTAATATAAATATTTCAGTAAAGACGACAACTAGAACGATCGACAATAAAAAACTAGGCAAAATAAATAATATTAGTTACTTATTCTGTCTAGTAAATTTACACAGGAAAGTCAATTTGCGATTAAGCAAATACAAACTGGTTGGCATTACCAGGAGTCAAACTACTAGCTTGAATACCTGTGAGTACTGCCAAAGTTTGACTGCCAAAGTTGACAGTAGTATCAGCACCAACTTGAGTCAATTTCAGACTGGTAGCACTAATTCCCAAACTCTTGGCACCCTGAATCCCGATGACATCGGTACCGATCTGGAAGTCCAGAATCGTATTCGCCGCACCAGGAATTTCGGCATTAGCAATCCAGAATTGGTCGGCACCAGCACCACCAGAGAGGAAGTTACCGCCGCCAGCACCGACAAATAACTTGTCGTTACCATCGCCACCCAAAGCGCGACCGTTGGTACCGAGATATAAGGTATCATTACCAGCACCAGCGGAGATCCGGTAGCCAGTAGCATCGCCAGCCTCGAAGATATCGTCACCTGCACTACCGAAGGCGCGATCGTTATTAGCAAGATAAATGATGTCATTACCGCTGCCCATATCGATCCGGTTGTTACCAGCGAGGGCACCTGCGATCGGAATGTCCACGCTATCATTGCCAGATCCAGTAAATACGATGTCATTAATACCATCGAATCCTGGTGTCACCCCAGCGATTAAATTATCAACACCTGCGGTACCAGCAACTAAGCTAGTGGGATTGACAGGCGGCGGAGCGATGACCGTATCCTTCCGCGCGGCGAGGTTTTGAATCCGTTCGTCGAGAGCGGGAGCGGTATCGGCTTGTTTGAATGGCTTGGTAGCGTTGGGGAAACTTTGAACTAAGTATTCTGCTAGAGCATCTTGTTCGGAACCGAAGGCGGCAAAACTAGCCTTGCGGAAGCTGGTGGGTTCGACTAGTGCCGCGTCTTGTTTGCCGTTACGATTGAGGTCTTCGATCGGCTCAAAGCCGTTGTTATTGGCATCGGGTTCGCCGAGGAGGTCTACTCGATTAAACAGGGTAGGATTAGCAGTTTGGAAGGCTGGGAAGGGATAATTATCGCCGCCACTTGCCAAGAAATTGAGGGTGATCGCACGGAAGGTGCGGTCGGGATTGCCAACGACTTCGCTATTTTGGGCGATTACCTGCTGGGTACCGCCTGGAGTTTCTGGCTCTACTGTCAGGGATAAAACGCGATCGCCTACCGGACGAGTTGCATCGAAGCTAAATTTAATCCCACCAAACTGTCCGAATTGTCCGGGTGTGGCACCTGGAGCGGTTCCAGCGACCGAGTGTTCGATCGTTGCGAGTAACTGTGCCGCAGTTAGTGTTACTAGCGTCAAGCCATTATTAAACCGGAGGGAGTTGGTGATGTCTAGTTGGGAGATATCGCCTGCGGCTTTGTTAGCGAGAGGGTTAGCCTCTGGTGGTGATTTGATGGCATCACTGGCATTGGTACCGCCTGTGGGGAAAGTGACGACCCCGATATTGTCGCGAATCCCGCCACCGTTTTTGATGGAGATACTGACAGTCGGATCGAGTGCTTTGGCGATCGCTAAGTTGGCATCGGCACTAATATTACCAAAGTTGGTTTCTTGAGTGCGGACATCGTTACGGGTACCGTTCAAGAACACATCAGTACGTCCAAAAATCGCACCATCCTGAGCGGCGACGACGGTTTTGAGCTTATTGACGATCGCTTGGATTTCGGGATCGACTAATGCTTGGGCATTGAGCGTGGCTACCCCTGCGGCATCGGTGGCATAAGCACCGCTGACGGTTGCATCGTAACTACTGGGGACGATATTCCCGTTATCATCGAAATCGACGACTAACCGCCCGACATACTTGTAGTTACCGTCGGTATTGATTAATGCAACTGGTTTACCATCAGCACCAGTCAAAAATGTTGGATACTGACCTTGATTGGTATCTCCGGCGCGAAGGACATCATTACTGTCAAACAAGCGGGTATTAGAACCGCCAGCCATAATGATATCAACATTTTTCAAGCGTTTGGCTAGCTCTGTCTCGATCGAGATTTGCTGCATGTGCGCCATCACGATGACCTTATTCATGTCAGGATTGGCAGCTAGCAGCACATCCACGTCTGCCTGAATCACCGCAGCTAGGGCATCGAGTTCGCCAGCAGTCGGCGTACCACCGAAGGTAGCGGGACTTACGGCAACATTACCAGGGCTGGAAATATTCCGCAGTGTGGGCGTAGTCGCACCGACAATCCCGATTTTTTGACCGTTAACATTAATGAATGTGGTACCCGCAATTTTGCCAGCAATTTTGTTCGCTTCTTGTCCGTCAGCCGTAACTAGCGGTGCGAGGTTGGCATCGGGGGCAAAGTTGAGGTTGCCGCTGAGGTAGGGGAATAAGGTACCTGGATAAGCTGGGAAAGCGGGAAGGGTTCCAGTTGCGGCAATTGCTGCTCCTGGCTTCAATAAGTTGGCTACTAAAGTGGTACCCAAATCAAACTCATGGTTCCCAAAGGTAATCGCTTGCACGCCCAGTTCGTTTTGAATCAGAATATCCGCCCGTCCCTGTCCGCCAAAGGCGAATTCGCTGGCATTGAGGAAAGCACCAGGGATATAAGCATCGCCAGAGGAGAGAATCAGGGTATTCGGGAAGTCGGGCGCGGTACCCGCATCGTTACCATCTTGATTTTTGAGCGCGTTCAGGACTGCGGACAGACGCGGTGCATCCTCTAGTGCGGGAATCCCCGCTTCTTGATCGGCGAAATGTAACAGTTGGAGTTTAAACATACCTGTAGGAGTTGGTTTAGTTAAATTAGCGATCGAACCTGGAGAGCCGATTTCAATCTTGTCAGCGGCGAGGATGGCTCCATTAGTCCCCGCTACACTCAAAGTAGCGATCGTCGGGAGTGTTGTAGTACCACCGAGTCCAGCCTGATTATCGAACGTAGCAAAAGGCGAAGCCGTCGGGCTAGCACCGAAACTGACACCCGTAACTAGACTGCCAGCGGCATTGTAGAGATTTACTGAGTCACCACTAGTACTCAGCCCGATCCCCGCACCACTGTAATTACCGATCGTGAAACCACTAGGGACAGTACTACCAAACCACGCCGTCTGAAAAGCAGTTTTAGCGGCGGTGAGGTCGGTAGCTTCGATAAATACTACCGATTGCCCTGGGGCAATGCTGGTGACACCATTCAGGGCGACCGCTGAGGCGAAGGCGTTGGAATTATCATCGACCTTCCAGCCAGTAATATCTACCGCCGTGGTACCCTTATTCGTCACCTCAAACCAGTCAGCGGCATAGGGCGCATTACCACTTGCCCACGGTGTCACCTCGGAGATGAATAGATTCGGATTGGGGGCTGGAGCTGGAACTGGAATTGGGGTGGGAGTTGGGGTCGGTGTTGGGTTGGGGGTACCTGTGGACGGCGCATAAACCCAAAGCTGGGGTCGATCGATACTACCGCCGCCATTCTCACTGACAACGTACAAATTGCCATTTTTGTCAACAGTCAGCCCTTCATGCTGTTGATCGGCAACGGATAAGGGATTACCAGCATCGGTGGCGATCGTTAACGAACTCAAGACTTTGCCAGATCGATCGACTTCAACGATTTTGCCGGAGGCTTGACTTAGTAATAGCAGGTTGCCAGCATCAGCTTTGCCATCGAGTGCTTTGATATTCGATAATGCGAACACATCCGCCAAGTCGGACAGCCCAGCCAAAGCCGGATCGAAGAGATTAGTCGAGTTAACAGTAGTCGGCGAACCATTACTCGCCGTACCCGCTGCAAAATTAATCGTGGTTTGAAATACGCCTTGTGGTGATAATTCCTTAACGGCGACGAATCCACTCGTCTGCGGATCGTAACTAATCCCTTCAATTCCCTCATTACCGATCGTCGTACCGAGTTTGACGGTTTGAGTATTGGCTCTTGTTAATGCCGTGTCCTTGACATAAGTAAACGATACAGCCTGTCGATCGCGTTCCTCGACCATCACAAATTTACCACCACCAATATAGGTTAAACCTTCGAGGTCATAAAATTCTGTACCTTGGGGACTACTACCAGCCGCCAGCGTCATCGAGTCGATTAATTTACCCGTCTTGTCCACTTGGACGATCGATTTACTCCCATCACCGACGACGAATAAGGTATCGGTATCGACGTTGTAAGTTACAGCAGAAACTTCCTGCGCCAGCAAGCTGCCAGCAGGTGCCGCAGTCCGCGTGGGTTCGGGCAGATCGAAGCGACCGACGCGGGTATATGTAGACAAGTCAATTCCAGTTAGTGCGGCGGGAGTTATCGCCGTACCATAACGTCCGGGGCTACCGATATCGCCACCAGCAGCAGTTACCGAACCCTGAGGATCGCCAACAACCGATAGCTTCCATTTAGTCGTGTCATTTGTGCCGAGGTTGGCTGGTTCCGTCCACGCACTCACATTTTGGGTACGCGGCGAACCTGCGATCGTCTCATCGTTATAGGTCAATCGATCGATCTGCACGCCGCCAGCGTCATAGATGTTAATTTCATCAGCGCGTCCCAACCCTTGAGTGGAGCCGCCAAGGACTTTGACCATAGCGGGAATATTCCACGCGGTGCGGAAAGTCGCCTCAGCAGTTTCGGTAACGATCGCCGATGCACCAGCATTCAAAATCCCTAAACCAGTTAACGAAAATGAACCTGTAGTGCGAGTATTGTCATCAAAACTCCAACCCGTCAGATCGATCGGGGTGGTGCCAGTATTGGTTAACTCAAAAAATTCACCATTGGCAGCGGTGTATGAATACTCAGTAATCCGGATCGTCATAATAATTAGATGAATAGATAAAAGTTAGACAACGCAATCGGTTATCAAGATGAGAGCCGAGCGAATACTTAGGAACTGTAACTCAATTCAAACCATAACTCTGCTATAAGTGGAGTGTCATAATTTACGCTAGAAGCAATTTTTTTACAAGATGAAATTAAAATGTCGATTCTAGATTTAACAGTTGAAAATATTTTAAGCACCCCTGAAACCTTTTACCAAAGATGGATTTAGCATATTTTACTGCTAGTGTCGTTCGATAGTTCGATCGATCCTATTAAACAGAAATATAGCTGACAGATTCTCATCGAAATCATACCACTACTCGAATGATGCAATATTAAGCTAGTTCGATCGATAGATTAAGAACAAATTAACAATCTCTATTGTTAGGCGATCGAATATCCGATATGCCCATTGAATTGTGATGTCGCGCCGTTTATTTCAAGAGACTATATTTGATAAAATAAAGGTTGCTGAAACCGCTAATCAAAATATTATTGTTCACGATCGGTCAACGCGATCGAACGTCAAAAAACAGGCAAAACAAATAACGCTAGTTACTTATTTTGCCTGGTAGTTTTAACAGGAAAGTTTCTTTGCGGTTAGGCAAAGACAAATTGGCCAGCATTACCAGGAGTCAAGCTACTTGCTTGAATTCCGGTTAGGATTGCCAATGTTTGAGAGCCAAAGTTGATGCTAGTATCCGCACCAACTTGAGTCAATTTTAGACTGGTTGCACTAATCCCCAAACTCTTGGCACCCTGAATTCCAATTACGTCGGTACCAATTTGGAAGTCCAGAATCGTATTCGCCGCACCAGGAATTTCGGCATTAGCAATCCAGAATTGGTCGGCACCAGCACCACCGGAGAGGAGGTTATTACCGCCGCTACCGACAAATAACTTGTCGTTACCATCCCCACCCAGAGCGCGACCGTTGGCACCGATGAACAGGGTATCATTACCAGCACCACCAGACATCCGATAACCAGTAGCATCGGTAGCATCGAGGATATCATCACCAGCCGTACCAAATACCCGATCGAGATTACCGATAAATAGAGTGTCATTACCGCTACCAGCATCGATCCGGTTGTTTCCGGCAATCGATCCAGCAATCGGAACGTCCACTTTATCGTTACCAGCTCCGGTAAATACGAGGTCATTTACGCCATCAAAGCCTGGTGTCTTGCCAGCCACTAAGTCATCAGCACCAGCAGTTCCGGGTACTAAGGTTTGCTGACTGGAAGTACCAAACAATGTTTTGTACATCAGGTTATAAATCTCGGTATTGTCGAGGGTGCTAGGCAACTTGTCAGCATTTAAACCGTAAGTTTTAGCGACGATACTACCAGGGAAATCGGGCGTACCCACCCAACTCACACCAAAGTTACCCATTGGGCCATCGATGCTATTCTTAGCACTAAATGGTTTCCAGGGGAACTCCGCACTGGCGGTACTGCCATTAGCACCATCGAGGAAGGAGCGGGTCGTATTGGTGGTAGTTGGGTTAATGCCAATGAAAGGAACTTGAGTTTCACTGTTTTGGAGGGCAAAATCTGTCGTGCTATTGCCAGCCGGACGAGCGTATGGACGTACTGGTAGACCTGCAAACCGCCAGCATCGCTATCAGCCGCCGTAATTACCAAGGTGTTGGGGTCTTGGGTATCGACATATTTCTGAGCGACCCCAATGGCAGCATCAGCGCGGCGCATAGCTTCGATCGTGCCGACAGCGTTGTTGTTATTACCGAAGTTGTCTGTACCCTCTTCTTCGACGACGGCAAAGAAACCATCAGGATCGCGTTT
The DNA here is from genome assembly GCF_031422475.1 of Chamaesiphon sp. VAR_48_metabat_403. NCBI lineage: Bacteria > Bacillati > Cyanobacteriota > Cyanophyceae > Gomontiellales > Chamaesiphonaceae > Chamaesiphon > Chamaesiphon sp. VAR_48_metabat_403. The sequence goes on along the minus strand of NZ_JANPLS010000291.1, from coordinate 4,856 downwards.
GACGATCTTTAGCGAGGCTTCGAGCATTTCCGCTACAGTTGGAGCTGTGGCGACATACAGCGGTTTAGGATTGGCTGTATTCAAGCCCAGTGCTTCTTCGGTGCGATCGTCAAAGGTATTGACCGCTGCAAATACACCCAGAATTTTGCTGGGAGGGTTAGCACCATTTACCACCTGATTCATCTGGTCTTCGGTGTACACTACGGTGTATCCGAGCGACTTAGCTAAATCGATGAGGTTAGTGGTCGGGCGACGTTGTGGGCTACTTTCCGAAGCATCTACCGCCGCAGTAACGTGAAATCCGGTAGTACCCTTGGGTAGCATGTATAGCTCACCACCACCAAAAATCACATTAGTACCAGAACGAATCACCTGCTCGATGATTTCGGCGTATTTGTCCCGCGCCCGAATTTCGTTACCATCGCGATTGGTAGTTTTGGCAGCAAAAGCAGCGGAACCAGGCTCGGCAAGATGTCCAGACTGAATCAGGACTGTAGCTTTACCAGCGGCGATCGCTTCTTCTAAGATCGTTTTACCTGTATTGCCCGAACCAGGTTTAACCAGAGAGTTATCCTCTTGCAAACCGAAGGACTCATTAAATACCTTCGTCCCAGTGGCATGGATGACTGCACCTGCATTGGAAGTAGCACTCAACTGGTTCTCTAGGTGTCCGAGGTAGACCCCCGCATTAGACATATTATCCCAGTTCAAGCGACCATCTGGCCCCTTATAGACATTCCGTAATGCCATGTAGTGGGACGGCCCAGTACCATCGGGATGGATAAAGATGACGTTACCAGTATCTTTAGTCGCTGCTGGAGCTTTAATTGGTGCAGGATTGCGCGAGGTGAGTTCTTTCTCGAACAATGTCTCGTACATCAACTCGTACATGCCCGTATTGTCTACAGTTGCAGGCAGTTTGTTCGAGTTAAGACCGTGTGCTTTGGAGACGATCGAACCACTAAAATCTGGCGTACCAGCCCAAGCCACGGCAAAGGGGAACACATCACCATTTGCATCGGGAGCGGCGAGGAATGGTGGCGTAAGCGCGCCAGTTTTACCATCCTGCGGTACCGGACGTGGGGTAGTCGTTGGGTTGTTATTAATCGTGCCGACAGTAGTAGCTGTACTGGCTACGTCAGTAACTTGCAAGCCACCCGCATCGCTATCTGCGGCGGTGAGGAGTAAAGTATTAGGGTAACGATTGATAAAATCTAAAGCTACACCGATCGCTTTATCGGCGCGAAGCGTACCTTCGATCGTGCCAGCGGCGTTATTATTATTACCAAAGTTATCAGATCCTTCTTCTTCTACGATCGAGATCGATCCATTTTTGAAGTTGGGGTGTTTCTCCATCAACTTCTGGGTGATGTCTAGCATCTCGCCAATCGTCGGCGCAGACTCCTTGTACAGTGGGAGTTTCCGCGCGGCTAAGACTTCTTCTGGGAGATCGTTAAAAGTATGAATCGGTGCAAATACACCCAGTACTTTAGTAGGTGTGATGGGAGTCTTTGCCGGATCGAGGAGATCTCGGTACTGTGCCTCGGTGTAAACCACCGTATAGCCAGATTTTTTGGCGAGTTCGATTAAATTTTCAGTAGGACGGACGAGCGCACTTTTACTCAGGGCATCGTATTCAGCCGCTGTGCCGTGAAAACCTGCCTGACCGACTGGAATCATGTTCAGTTCGCCACCGCCCAAGATAAAGTTCACCCCAGAATTAATCACCTGCTTGGCGATTTCTGCCTGTTGCGAGCGGGGCACAGTCCGGCTACCATCTGGGTTAACAATTTCCTTGGTTTTAGCTACAAATGCAGCCGTACCAGGCTCGAAAATCGCACCTGACTGGACTAGTGCAGTCACTTTACCTGCATCTCTGGCTTCTTCGACGATCGTTTTGTTAGTGCCAGCCAGAGATTTGATGGTGCTATTATCTTTCTCAAAACCGAAGGATTCGGCATAGACTTTCGCGCCTGTCGCATGGGTAATCGCACCAGCATTGGATGTACCACCGAGTTGGTCTTCCATGTGTCCGAGGTAGACACCTGCTTTGTCAAGCTTGTCCCAGTTTAATCGTCCGTCGGGGCCTTGTTCGACAAACCGTGCTGCTGCGTAGTGAGATGGGCTAGTCCCATCGGGGTGAATGAAGATAACGTGATTTCCAGTTTGCATGACGATCCAAATTTGTGTGATTGTTAAACGGTTGTCTAGAGCCAGTTACAATTAACTTGAGACGATTTTCGGATCGGAAGCTTTGAGAGGGTGTCTGAAAAGCGTAGATCTAAATCCCCCCAACCCCCTTAAAAAGCGGATGCGCGTTCGTCGGGTCTCCCGACGGATTAGCGCACCAAGCAGGGGGAGAAAGAGTCAAAGTCCCCCTTGAAAAGGGAGATTTAGCGCACCAAGCAGGGGGATTTAGATCTACGATCGAAGCCAATAAGACTTTTCAGACACCCTCTGAGGGGTTTTAGCGTGCTAATGATAATGATTCTTTATTCCATTAGCAACAATGATTCCACAAATAGGTTAAGGATGATTAATGAACGGGTTAAAAACTAAATCGAGCGAGCGAAATAACAATGTAAAAACGATCGCGTTTTATCTGATGAATAAAAACAGAGATAGGGGCAATTCATGAAGCGACCGAAATCGCGCCAAGGAAATCTCGTGCTAAGCGTTTCGGTCAAGACATTGCCCCTACCTCTGTTTTTATTCCCTAAATATCGTTGACGGAGCCTCTGAGAATAAGAATCGATTGCTTAAATCAGATCGGGATCGTTTCACATTTCAGAGACTGCGGATATCATCTAACTATTTCCCTGTATAAGGTAGAGATGAGTGATGCAGAACGATTCGCAGCTTACCGTTATCATCTTTAACAAACTGCCAAGTCTTGTCTACTGTAGTAACTTTGCCATCTTTGTTGGTAATCATCACATTACCCATTGTAGTAGCCGTATTGCCAGAGATATAGATCGCCGAATTCTTAATCTCTACTTTCCTCCAGCCATTCAACGCAAAACCTTTATCCTTTGGGAAAGCGGGATCGTCCCCAACAAAATAAGCCAAAGCTCCAGCACGGGTAGTACGGAAAGTCTGTGGAGCAACAGTAAGTGTTGGCTTGAAAAGAACGGGACCGAATTGGTAACCGTAGGCTGTATCGATTACTTTTCCAGCTAAGGCTTTTGCCGTTTGGATTCCCTTGGTTTCGGATGTTGTGGAAATAGCCACCAATGCATCTCCCCATGCTTTTTGAGCAGCCAAGACTTCACTCTCGGAGATCGCTCTGTTGACAAGTGCTTTTTTCAGAATTGAAGGAGCCTGCGCTGAGTCAGTGGAGTCGGCAATAGATGGTCGGATAGCAACAAAAGCACCAGAGGAAATTGTAGCAGCAAAGAGTATTGAAATACTAGTTTTCAAGAGATTCATCGATCGATATTAAAATTTTCTGCACTTATTTTCTCATGAATTGTGTCTACAAAATTTATTTATTGCCATTAAAATATCAAATAATTATCTTAGATTTACATCTATATGTTTTCAACCAAAGCCTTTTTTAGCTCCATACCGAACTGTCTTAAATTCTAACTTATTACTCCCAGGATAATAGAGAGTATAACTAGCTTTGCCTTCAATTCTGCCTACCGAACCCACTCCAATAATTCGGCGTGGACTTAATACCGTCGGAGTTAGATCGGTTAATTTATCTAAAGTTTGAACTTGACTATTTAGACTACCAGATTCAATTTTATATTCAAAAGCCAAGCCCGATCTTCCACAAAATAATTGATTTGCATCCATCCGCGATAGTCGATCGATCGCCTGAATTGGATCGATAGTTGGTGTCAATTCATCACTAACTGAGATCGAGCTACCATGAATCAAAAAGCAATCTAGTTCGACAAATCCAAATTCTAGCGAACGCACCCATTCTATAGTGCTTGAATCGATCGCATCCCAGAGCGTTTTCGTCATGTCGATTCCATATCGATCGATTAATTCTGTCGGCTCTCCCGTCCGCCCTAAGGCATGAAGAATCAATATTTGTTCTTCCCACCACCCCTGACAAACTAACGGTGCTGGCTCCCCTTGGCGCGGCTGCTGAATCCTTTTGACGAGTCGATTACTCTCAACTTTTGGGCCGATAATATCGCCGATTAAATAGAAATTCTCCACCTCTTGGCGCGACTTTCGTAAGTCTGCCACCACTGCCTCATATGCAGCTAAATTACCCTCAATTCCACTTGCGATCGCCCACATTTAAATTACACTTATTACTTATTAACTCAAGTTGCTAGTCATAACCTAAGCGGTTAGAAACCGCTCCTCGGAATGCGAAGTCCGCCTACGCGGACTAATATGTCAGTCCGCGTAGGCGGACTTTGCAGCACTAGCCACGACTTCCAATACGGTTCGGTTAAGAACCAATCGTGAGTTAATTGCTTCGGTTTAGGTTAAAATCCCCCTGTCTTGTCGGTTTTTTATTCGGGGGTTCCCCCCGAATAAAACCGCCGCTAAATCCCCCTTAAAAAGGGGGACTTTTAAAGCCCCCTTTTTAAGGGGGTTGGGGGATTCAGATCTCAAGCGAAGCTAACCGAACCGTATTGACTGAGTACCGACCTTTAGCGGTAAAATTTCGACACCAACATTAACAGAATTTATGACCAATCTAGATCTATCCACCAAGCGTATTCTCGTTACTGGCGGTGCCGGATTTCTCGGACAACAGGTAATTAGTCAGCTTCAGGCGCAAGGAGCCAATCCCGATCTGATTACCGTACCCAGATCTGCCGATTGTGACTTGCGGGTGCTAGAAAACTGCCATAAAGCAGTCCACAACCAAGATGTTATCGTCC
>NZ_JANPLS010000290.1:0-5465 GCF_031422475.1 Chamaesiphon sp. VAR_48_metabat_403 | reverse complement strand
ATAAATCTCGATAAGTTCCCGCTACTAACAATCCTTTTACTTTTAAATCGTTCATTTGCTTCTCAGCCGCTGAGATAAATATATCTACAGGCGCACCGCGTTCGATTTGTTGTTGGAGGGCACCAGAAGCCGCAAAATTATAATTGACCGATCGATTGAGGTTGGCTTTAGTATAAAGTGGTGTAATTTCTTGCAGAGATTTTTGAAGACTGGCAGCAGCGGCAACTAAAATTGTTGATGTAGAATTGGAAGATTTCAATACGTGCTGCTGGGGTGGGAAAGCTAAAAAGCTCGCACTGATAATTATAATTAGGCTTAACAGTCCGAGTTGCCAGAACTTATTGAAAAGACGATTCACTATCCACTATCCACTATCCACGAGACTAGATTGATATCTAATTTTTCGCTGAAATAAGAATGGACGCTTGCGCGTCCACTCGCTGATGCTTATTTTAAGTTAGCAGCAGCAAAATCCCAGTTTACCAAGCTATCTAAGTAGGTACTGATAAAATCAGGGCGGCGATTTTGGAAATCGAGATAGTAAGCATGTTCCCAAACATCTAGCGTCAGCAAGGGAGTTTGTCCGTGAACTAGGGGGTTTTCAGCATTACCAGTTTTGGTAATCTTGAGCGTACCACCATCGTTAACCAGCCATGCCCAACCACTACCAAATTGAGTCGTAGCCGCAGTTTTGAAATCTGCTTTAAATTGGTCTAAACTACCGAATGCTGCATCGATTTTTGCAGCTAATTCGCCAGTTGGCGTACCGCCACCATTCGGCTTCATAGATTTCCAGAAAAAAGCATGGTTCCACACCTGAGCGGCATTATTGAAAATGCCTGCTTTGCTGGCATCACCAAAACTAGCTTTGACAACATCTTCAATCGACATATCCGCCATCGGCGTATCTTTGGTAAGGTTGTTGAGGTTAGTCACATAGGTAGCATGGTGCTTACCATAGTGAAACTCAAACGTCTTTGCAGACATGTGTGGCTCTAATGCACTGACATCATAAGGCAAAGCTTCTTGTACGAACGCCATTGGGAAATGCTCTCCTAAAATTAATATTCTCACCTACTGCTGAATATAACAAATTTAACCAGCTAGGCGCGAGTGAGTGTAAAAAGTGTGCATGTAACAGAAGGCTCGATCTGCTCCACTGCGGATCTATCGAGCCAAATCTCAAACCCCAGCCTTTTGACTGAGATAAATCCGTACAACTGGCTGAAGATCCGATCGAGGTACCCAGGCTATTATCTAAATATATTAGTTACCCAATAACTACTGCAACGTAGATCGCTATTTACTGGTGGTCTATTTTTTGTTTTTTGCCCAATTTACGCTTGTGGATTGTCAATGATGCCACCGCGATCGGACTGGATGACGATCGGACTCAAAAATGTCAAACTAGGTAGTGAACTTGAGAATTTACCAGTTGACACTCCCATGCAGCCAAATATCGAAATTTATACATGGCGAAGCTGCCCGTTTTGCATTCGTGCCAAGGCTTTATTGAAAAATAAGGGTGTCGAATTTACCGAACATTCGATCGATGGTGACGAACAAGCTCGCTCGGTAATGGCAGCCAGAGGCGACGGCAAACGTTCTGTGCCCCAAATATTTATCGACGATACCCACATCGGTGGCTGCGATGACATCCACGATCTCGACGCTCAGGGCAAGTTAGACGCATTGCTCGGTATTGCTTAATTAATCTCTAAAAAAGCAGCCAATACATAATGTATCGGCTGCTTTTTGTTTTCATGAGCACGGAGGGACTCGAACCCCCGCTCCTCAGGACCGGAACCTGATGCTCTATCCACTGAACCACGTGCCCTTGTTATTCATATAATAGCGCATCTAGTGAAATTTCACTACCTAATTTTAGTAAATCTCCTTCCTGTTACTCTGGGTCGATTATAGAAATAGCCCCAGCTTTCTCTAGGGAAGGCTAGGGCTATTTCTTTTTGATATGCGGATGGGGAGACTCGAACTCCCAAGGACTAAGCCACACGCACCTCAAGCGTGCGCGTATACCAATTCCGCCACATCCGCTCGATTAAATTTTTGGTTGAGGTGCGCTTTACGTGCTTTGCTAAGATATCACGATTAGACGGGGGAGTCAATAGGGGGAGGAGATGGGAGTTGAGAGATGGGAGATGGGAGTTGGGAGTTGGGAGAAAAAAGGACGCAAGCGTCTTTGGATGTTGAGATATTATATTTTCCTTCCTCCCTCATCTCAATGGAAGAGGTGCTTTAGCACCTTTCTCTCCCATCTCCCATCTCCCCGCTCCCATCTCCAACCTCTCTAAGTTTGAGAAAGTCGTTTGACTTCCACGCCGCCGAGGAGTAAATCGGCTTCCCAAAGCAAGTCGGGGATTTTTTCCGCATGGGGACTATTTGCCAGACATGCAGATAAATCGAGATCTTTGACGTTGGTAGCTTTGGCACCAGGAAACCAGTGTCCGCCATTTTCGAGCAGATTGTAGCGCATTTGTCCGTACTCGATCGTATCATAGGCGATCGCGAGATTTCGCAGCCAGAGGATAATCGGGATATTGATGTTCCCAGGGGTGTCTGTGGGGTCGGGTAAGCCTTGTCGCCAGGTTTTTACCCACTCGTGCCCTAGTTTGTCGATCGCGGCACGTTCTAGGCGATCGATAATTGGCGGTAATAGTTCGGCGGCGCGTGCTAGTAAAGGGAGTGTTTTGAGGTGTTCGTCAAAATCGCTGGGTGTCGCCGCACCGACGCTGAGGGTATGGACTTGGGAATGGCTCAGACAGAACAGGTTATTAAATACAATCGGACTCAAAGGTTGACAGAGTTCGACTAATTTTGCTGATGGTTTATTGAGCAATCCACCTTTATTAGTCGGACTGATAATAAATACCCCCATGTCGTGACGAGTTGCTGCTGCGATCGCCGCCCAATTGGTTTGATTGATATAGTACCAATGGAGATTGACATAATCGAATTTATCGCTCTCGATCGCCCGAACGATCGTTTCGGTACTACCGTGAGTAGAGAAACCAATAAACCTGACTTTCCCTTCTGCTTGCAGTTGTTTAGCCACTTCCCAACAGCCGCCATCTCTCAGGGCAAAATCGGCAGTTTCGCGATCGTTAATGCCATGCAGACCTAGCAAATCGACATATTCTAAATTGAGTCGCGATAAGCACAGCTCGAAAGTTTTGCGAAATTCTTTCGCATCGGCGGTAGGTACAACCTTAGTTTGAAAAATAAAATTTTGGCGATTTAACTTGGGTAAAATTCGACCGAGTTGAACTTCAGAAGAGCCGTAAAACCTGGCAGTTTCAATATGATTTATCCCAACAGCTAGCGATCGTTGGATCGTCGCTTCTATATTTAATTGATTATCATCGGGAATTTCAGCAAAAGGGACATCTTGCCACTTATGTTGGTAGCGCATTCCGCCACATGAAAAGACAGGCATTTGGAGATCTGTACGACCAAAACGACGATATTCCATTAGGGGATAGTGGATAGGGAAGGGTGGGAGGATAGGGAAGGGTGGGAGGATAGGGAGGATTTATGAAGATATCGCTTTAATTAACTCCCTACACCCCTAGTCTAAAGTAATGTTAGCTGTCCGTCAGTGGTTTTGGATTTGGGTGGTTTGGCAGTAGATGTATCGCTCTCGGCAGCTTCTATCGTTACGGTGTCTGGATCTGAAGATGATTCGAGATCTAGTAAAACTCGATTGCTGGAGATGGAGCCGAGATTATCTGAAGATAATAACTCATTTGCAGCGGCGATCATGGCGGTGGCAATGTCTTTAAGGTCGGGGCGATTGTCCAGGTAGGTAGAAAGTGCTACCATCGGGTCGCCAACGCTACAGCCGAGTTCGGGCAATCGAGGTTGGCTTAGTTGACTGATAAGTTCGGCTTGAATTGTATAGTGGTGTGCGGTACTCAAGGCTTCGTGAATGCCACTGGTATTAATTAATTCGACTCGATCGGGACTAAGCTGATAAATTAATCGTACTACGACATCGGTAATATCGACCTTGGCGATCGCGGCTAAAATATCTAGTTGAGGCTGTTCGCTATTGGAGACATCGATTTTAATCGTCCGAAAAGTCCGCACAGCTAAAGGGCAAAATTCCCAAGTCGTCTCAAAACTTTTACTGGCTGGCTGCACCGTCGGCTCAATTGTCACTAACACATAGCCTTTATCTTCCTTCTCTTCGCTAAAATCTACCCGCTCGATACTCCCTGGATAGACAACAGCGGGGTCGTTGGTTTTATTGAGATTTTGGTGACGATGGACGTGCCCCAAAGCCACGTAGTCAAAGCAAGAACGCGTCAGGAAGGATAGGGGAATGGTAAACCCTCTACCAACAGCTAAAAATTTCTCGGCTCCTAGAGTGGCATTATCCGCCATTAGGTGCGCTAAAACGATCGTCGGTAAATTAGGATCGAGTTTGCGAATTTCGCCTTCTAGTCGCGGCTGAAGTTTATCGAGTAATAATTGGTTGACTTCCAACATCGAGAGATTTTCGGCAATCTCGCGAGTTAGTAGAGTAGAGCGATTGAGCCAGGGGAGGGTAATAATTTGAATCGCACCGCTGCGAGTATTTATAACATGAGTCTCGATCGTATCGCCGACGATCGTGCCAGGAACGCCCAAGGAGCGATAAATTGACAAGCTGGCTCCACCTTGTCCCTGAGAATGTTGATCGTGATTGCCAACTAATAAGACGGTGGGAATATTAGCATCGACGAGCCGATAAAATTGACGGGCGAAAGCTTGCTGAATATACGGTGCGGGCGTAGCATCGGGAAAGGCATCTCCACCAAATAGTACCAGATCGACTGGCTCGGCTAATGCCCTGTCGATCGTACTCGATAGTGATTTGACAAAATCTTGGAACCGCGTATTCAGTCCGGTTTCTGGGTCAATTTTACCATGAGCAAAACCTCCACCCATGTGGATATCGGCTAGATGTAGAATTTTCATCAGATTAAGTTTTAGGCTTTCAGTGTGCCTACGGCAGGCTATCGCCAACGGCTACCGCTCACTGAGCGGTTTTGGGCTGTAGGGATTAGATTCCGATCGATAGACAAGGTATTCCAGTAACTATATACTAGCTGATGTCGCTCGATCGAGCATAACAGTTTGGTTAGTTCTTGGTCTATTTAACCCACATTCCGCACTTAGGAAAAGTAGCATGAAAAAAGCCTATTTTTACGTTGCTGCGATCGATCGATTTCGACCGCCTAGCGAAATTGGCACCAAATCAAGAGTTGTTACCTAGCAAGGGTTTTAGTAAGCCGATGGCGAGATTTGAACTCGCGACCAATTGATTACGAATCAACTACTCTACCACTGAGCCACATCGGCAGGATCGGGTAAAATTAATCTACCCAACCAATTATTATAGATGGCATCAAGCCTAAAATGACAGAAATACAGCCAAAACAAAGACCTGAATCGATCGATCC
>NZ_JANPLS010000289.1:0-4550 GCF_031422475.1 Chamaesiphon sp. VAR_48_metabat_403 | reverse complement strand
AGAGGATGTTTGGAAATACGGAGAGTATAAAATATTCAAGCAAGTCTCCGTAGCATAAGTCGGATCATAGCAATGTGGATGAAAGCCTCTGATGAAGCAGGTAAACGTTCGTAATCAACATTAAGACGGCGACACCAGTGCAGCCAGCCGTAAGTCCGTTCAACAGTCCAGCGTTTAGGCAAAAGGACAAAACCTTTACTCCCGTTAGGTCGTAAGACGACATCCACAATCCAATGACAGACATCCATCACCCAATGAAGAAAATCTGGACCAGAGAAGCCGCCATCAAACCAGATTCGGGTTAGTCGAGGGACACGGTGGCGTTCCTCCTTCATCTTAGTCAGCAGTTGTTTTGCTCCGTCCCGTTCTGGAACATCGGCAGCAACGACTTTTACCATCAACAGCAGCCCTAACGTATCCACCATCGTAAAACGCTTTCGTCCCTTGGTTTTCTTTCCTGCATCATAGCCAACTGAATCACTCACCATTACTGCGGTTGGAACTGTTTGTGAATCTATGCTAGCAACGCTGGGGCTAGGATATCGGTCTTCTGCGACTCTCACCCATCCGACTAAATGGTCGTGAACTCGTTTCCAAGTGCCGTCTTTGCTCCATTTACTGAAGTAGTAGTAAACAGTTGACGAAGGTGGATACTCTTTTGGCATTAACCGCCAAGCACAACTACTAACCAAGACATATAAAATTCCCTGAATGACTGACATCATCTTCACTGTGCGTGGTCTGCCTGTCTTGGTTTCCGGCGGCAATAGTGCCGCTAACAACTCATACTGTTCTACTGTTAGTTCCGTCGTGTAGGCTTGACTCATGGCTTCCTCGATGGCTGTCTAAGTTTTGAATTTTATTCAGCCTAACAATTCGCGGAAGCTTTTTCTCTACTGGTACCTGTTTATACTTTCCAAACATCCTCTCAAGATTCACCGCAGCCTCTAGTAAAAAAACGAGTTCTAAAGGTTAAAAAACAGATGCAGCAAAACAATCGATCTAACGAAGAGGCTCGAATACTAGATCTTTATTCGCAGCTATTACACAAGCGAATTGTCTTACTTAATGGAGAAATCGATGACAATATTGCCAACACGATCGTCGCTCAATTACTATATCTAGAATCTGAAGATCCCGATCGAGATATCTGTCTCTACATCAATTCTCCTGGTGGCTCTGTGACTGCTGGGATGGCTATTTTCGACACGATGGCTCATATTTGTCCCGATGTCTCAACTGTCTGTGTGGGGCTTGTAGCGGGTATGGGTTCATTTTTACTAGCAGCAGGAACCAAAGGAAAGCGTTGCAGTATTCCTAATACTCGAATTGCGATCGTTCCGATGTCTGTTGGTGTTAATCATGAAAATGACATCGATCTCGAAATTCAAGCTAGAGAAATGATGGAGATTAAGAATATTATCGATAACCTCTGGGTGCAAAATACCGGACAAACCTTACAAAAAATTCAAGCAGATACCGAACGCGATTTTTATATGTCGCCAGTAGACGCGATCGAATATGGTTTAATCGATCGCCTTGTCGATCGACCAGAACTCGCTATCTCATAAACCGAGCGAATCGATTTAACTAGTATGCAGCTCGATCGAGTGTATTTCTCAGGAGTGGCTACGCCAATTTGCCGATCTCAACAAGAATAAATGAACTAATAGTTTGGATATATTACGCTATCCATAGCGGTTTAAAATAGTCAATATCCCTACATACAAATGAGTCGATCTATTTTAATTAATCTTGGTTTTTTCTGAAAAATTTCGATTAGAATGTGAGTCCCCTCCTCGCAGCATCCGATCGTGACACAGACTACTTTAGATCGCGCCCACCACATAGAATTAGTCGATGCTAGTAATATCGATCGATCGTTACTCGCTTTAAATTTTAGATCTTTACAGGGGAATTCTGCTTACGATCGATTGTTTATTTCACCACAAATTCCGCGCAATAATAGCGGGCAAGTTGTAACGAGTTGGATGAAAAGATATAGCCACTGTGCGAAGGGTGGTTGGTGGTGTGCGGGTTTAGATCCGCTTAATGATTGGCAAGCGATGGAATGGGGGACATTTAAGCCAAATTCACCTGCTAAAAACCAAGATGGTAAAGTTATTAAATACGAGCATCCACCGAGTATCTCGACTCGATTGTTTTGCTTGCGGGTAACTAAGGAAATTTGGACGAAAACAGCGACTTTATTTAAAGTTAAATTACCTGCTAAAATAGAGGTAGATTTACAGGGTGAAGCCCTGGGTTTTTGGCAGTGGGTACTCGATCGACAACTGCCGATCGTTCTCTGTGAGGGTGTCAAGAAAGCCTCTACGCTGCTGACTTACGGCTATCCGGCGATCGCACTTCCGGGGATTAATAGCGGTTATCGAGTTAGTAAAGATTTTCATGGTAATACGCTCGATCGATACCTGATTCCAGAGCTGGTTAAATTTGCCAATCGCAAGCAAGAAATTTCGATTTGTTTTGATTATGAAGATGTACCCCGTAAAGCTAAGTTAGTAGATACAGCAATCTTCCATTTAGGCGAGCTATTACAACGTGCTAGCTGTATTGTTAAAGTTATTAGATTACCCGGACTAGAAAAGGGCATTGATGATTATATAGTTGCACGGGGTATCGATGCTTTTGAATCGATTTATCGCCAATCGTTAGAACTAGAAATAGATATCGCTCGATCGAAGCGGCATAGCGAATTAACTTACCCAGCTAATCTCGAAATTGAGAGTAGGTATTTACCCAAAATAGATTTTCCTAGTAGTGGCATTGTCGGCATTAAGTCGCCCAAAGGTAGCGGTAAAACTACTGCATTAATTCCGGTAGTTGCCACCGCACAATCAGAGAATCGTCCGGTATTATTGCTGACTCATCGTATTCAATTGGGTAGATTTTTATGTCAAAGAATTGGTGTCAGTTGGATTAACGAACAGCTTCCCAAACAACAATCGAATAGCCTCGGTTTATGTCTAGATTCCATGTGGCGACTCAATCCAGCCGACTGGGAAGGCGGGATAATTATTTTAGATGAAGTCGAACAATCGCTGTGGCATTTACTACATAGTTCCACCTGTAAAAAAAAGCGACTGGCGATTTTAAAAACCTTTCAGAAATTAATTAGTACAGTTATCGAGACAGATGGACTGATTATCGCGCAGGATGCCGATCTGTCGGATATTTCGATCGATTATCTCAAGAGATTAGCCAATGATAAAATCGAACCGTGGATTGCGATCGACCGTTGGCAAGCCGAGCGAGGCTGGGATATCTATTTCTATGATACTCCGAACCCTACCGCCCTAATTCACCAGCTAGAACTCGATCTTCGTGCTGGGCATAAATGCTATGTTACCACCGACAGTCGATCGGGTCGCTATGGTTCCGATACGATCGATCGCTATATCCAGCAAACGCTCAAGCAACTCGAAGATAGTTACACCAAAACTCTGGTAGTTTGCAGCCACACTACTAATACTACCGGACATCCAGCGGTAGATTTTGTCTCGTCGATTAATACTCAGGCTCCCGAATACGATGCGGTATTTGTTACGCCAACTTTAGGTACTGGCGTGAGTATCGATGTCAAGCATTTCGATCGAGTATATGGCATTTTTCAGGGTGTAATTCCCGATACAGAAGTGCGTCAGGCATTAGCCAGAGTGCGCGCCAATGTCCCGCGATATTTGTGGTGTGCTAAACGGGGAATGGGGACGATTGGGAGTGGTAGTAATAATTATCGATCGCTTGCCTATTGGTATCAAGAAAACTATAAAGAAAACTACGCGCTCATGTGTCCGTTAATGCGGATCGATGTGGATTTACCCTTTGTCTTCGATCCGATTCATCTCCGCACTTGGGCAAAATTTGCCGCGCGAGTAAATGCTTCGATTACGCTGTTTCGAGATGCTGTAAAATTGGGACTAATTGGCGAAGGACACCAAATTCAATTAATTAGCGAAGATCGCGATCGCGATAGCCTGCAAGAACTTAGAACGGCACTAATTCAGGCAACTAAAACCGATCCTCAAAAAGCAATGGAAATTATGCGGCAAATTGCCGACGTTCATAAAGATAAATCTCAACGCGATCGCGAGTATAATTTAATCGGCACCCAAACTAAAAAAATCCAACAGCAGGTTAAACTCCAAGCAGCACGCGCGATTGCGGCTGCTGAAGATCTCGGTCATCGGGACTATCAATATCTATCTAATAAACGCTTTATTACCGATATCGAACGCGCTCAAATTGAAAAATACACCCTTCAGCAACGTTATGGTGTGACGGTCACCCCAGAACTAAAATTAAAAGATGACAAAGGTTATTACGGACAACTTCTGACTCATTTTTATCTACTCAATCATCAGCAATATTTACCCCAGTCGATCTATTTAGTCTGGGATCGCGATCGCGAAACTAGCCCAGACCGAACTTTCTTACCCGATGTCAATCATCATATTCTCAAAATTCAAGGGTTATTAGCACTGGGTATTATTAATTTTTTAGACTGCGATCGACAGCTACAAATTACCGAT
>NZ_JANPLS010000288.1:0-8484 GCF_031422475.1 Chamaesiphon sp. VAR_48_metabat_403 | reverse complement strand
GCCGGAAAATCATCAATTAGTTCAAACGGAATTGAGTAACTATACATCACTAGCAATTTCAACCAAGTATCGCGAGTACCCGAACTTTTGAGATATGTAGATAGGGGCAGATCTGCTAGATTTTGGAGATTGGCAAGTTGGATTCTCAACCACAAGCTAGCAGAACGCGCATAAAGGGTATCAAAGCGTAAATGTTCGATGAGGCGGTGAATACCTGAAAAGTTATTATTGGTGTTAACTGATGATAAAAAGCGATCGCCATTATTAAAAAACATCCCCGAACCAACATTTACAGGCTCTAGTTCGACATCTAATTCCTTCATCAACGCGATAAAGTCTGTAAATGCAGTTGGAAATTCCAGCACCCCACCTTCAAGAATTTCGGTACAATCTGCTCGATCCGGTTTCACATTTTTATTCAGTGTCCGAATATGTCCGCCCAACATCGGTTGTCGTTCAAATACGCTGACATGATGTCCTTGTTTGTCGAGTAGATAAGCTGATACCATCCCACTCGCCCCACCACCAATTACTGCAATTTTCATAATGAATTTAACCTCTAAACTATAGAAAATCCCCTCTTGGGAGGGGTGCCCGTAGGGCTACTGGTCGGGTCACCCGCCCAGTGGGGTGGGTAGATCTACGCAACAAATCAAACAGTGTCGCGTGTACCAGTTATTCAACCCAAAATCACATCCCCAGACAATCGTTGATACAACAATGCCCCCGTCCAAATCGTTGGTGCAAAACCTGGATAACCAGATGAAGCATTGCAGAAATAAAAACGATCGAGTGAAGTTTCATGATTCAATCGTCCTAAACCCATATTGCGCGGTGTCAAAATCGAACCATAGGAATTACCTTCAGGACACCAGCAATAGCGTTCGTTAGTAGTCGGACTACCTGTAATCTCAAACACCATGTGCTCCCGAAAATTCGGCACATAATGTTTCTCCACCACATCGAGCATCGCATCTAAAATCTCTTGTTTTTTCTGCCTGTAGGCTTTGGGATCGCCATCGCGTAATTGCTTAAAGTAGGCATAATTAGCAACAGTCAGAAATTCGACAATCTGACAATCTGCCGGACAATCTCGACTTGCATCTGTCAATAATGTCGGCGTGGCGATCGCAAAACTTGGATTAGAATAGTCATGGCGATCGTACATTTGGGCAAATGCTTCATTCAGACTTTCATGTCCGGTATGCGAAACATTCCACTTCCCAAATCCATAGTCGCGCAAGTCGATATCCTTGACGACGCAATAAACCATGTAATTAGATGCCGAATATTCATAGTCGAGTTTCTGGCGTACAGCTTTGGAGAACTTTTCTAACCCGATCGTTTTTGCAGCTCGTTGAGGGTCGATATTACAAATTACCGTATCACCAGTAAATTCTGCGGTTTGATGAGTGGTGAGATTCATTGCCTCAACTCCCGTCACCGTTTTATCTGTAAGTCTAAAACTCGTGACTTCATGGTTAAGTAATACTTGTCCACCATTTGATTCGATGACTTTCACCAACGAATTAATCACAGATTCAAAGTGCTGAGTTGGGTAAAATGCCCCTGCTTGATAACCTCTAAATAATGCCACCCACGCAAAGAAAGAAAGTTGGTTTGGCGGCAGTAAAAAATCTAGCCATTGCAGGGCTAAAAGGGTCTGGGCAGCCTGGGGAAGCTGGAATTTATCAAATACATCCTGAAGGGTATTGTTGATGTTGGAGGCGGCACTGAACGCTTGCTGAGGATGCTTGAAGAGTTCGATCGGTTTTAATGGTGGCGCGACTATTTTTAAGCCTGCACCAGTTTTCTCAACTTCATTTACAAATTGACGAATGTTGTGAGAATATTTGGGAAACAATGTAGATAGTCGATCGATTAATACTGCTGGATCTGAAGGGATATCCATTTTATAACCAGGCATTCGCATATGGTCGAAACCATTTGGGTCGTATTGCTCAAAGGTTACTTCTTTATCCAATCCTAATTTTTCGAGTACCCGATTAACTGTTTGCCCTTCACCGCAGTCCCAAACATAGTGAAATTGAGCATTAAACGTATACTTTTTCGCCATTGTAAACGTATGCCCAAAGCCGCCTGGATGCTCGTGAGCTTCGAGGATTTGGACGGTTTTACCAGCATTTGCCATCAAAGCACCAAAGGTCAAAGCTGATAAACCACTGCCGATAATCAGATAATCTGGTTGCATGGAACAGTTCCTCGCATCATAAACATTAGTTATTTTTCGATAGCTCGATTAGAAAAAGAATTTTCAAATTGTGAGCAATATTTTTTATCAATTTACAGCCCATTTTCCTCTAGTCTTCGGACAGTAATCAAGACAGTCAACTGCTTGCTCAGTCATTACAGCTACTGGATGAAGAGCGCATTTAAGAAAGTGACGATCGTTAAAATATTGACATGATTTTTCTCCTAAAATTTAATTAAACTGTAATATTCGATCGCAATAATTCGGGTTCTATTTCTGTTGAATCACCAATACCGAGCAAGGTGCATGATGCAAGACATAGTTGCTAGGACCTGTAAGATCGAAATTTGGGCACCATATTTTTCAGCGAGTGTGAGTCCAGATTTGAAAACTTCTGCCGATTCTGGTGAGTCACCAGTTGCAATTAAGATTTTTTGTAGCACTCAGGTTCATTTGCCTCAATAATTGTTAGTTAGAATTGACAGCTTGCCACATCGATTATCGATTATAAAAAGACAATTTTAGATGTCGGTGCATGTCCCAGAAATAGGTAAGCAGCAGGTCGCAACACACTTTCAGAATAGATAATCTTTTGGATAATTAGACTGGGAGCGCGTTTGGCAGTGGCATTGTAAGTTGCCAGTTCCCCCTCCATACTAAAATCGCTATGAGTGCGATAGTGGTCGTGGTTATGCACTGCATAGAGGATGAAGTTATAAATTGGATTGATACCCAGGCTAGTATCGTAATTTTCAGCAGACACCCACAGATGACTTTGCTTGATATCAGCAAACATCTCAGCGGCATTCTGGTAACGCTCGTACCATGAGAATTCGAGGTTGAGTGGGGTATTTTGAAACTCACCCCACAGCCAATCGCACAGTTCTACCAGCGTTGCATCATCAATTTGGGCAGGTTCGCTGTCCAGATAGAGTTTAGCCAGGGTTTCAACTTTGGATGTGCTGATGTAATGTCGAGTATCCACATCAGTATACAAATCTGCCGCTTCTGAATTTTCATCAAGTTGTTTTGTAGGGCTGCTAATCATATTACTCAGGGTAATTATTGTGAAGGATATTAAATTTGTAAGATTTGTTGGTGACACTATTAAATTGCTATTCGACGAGCGAAGCGATTGTAGCGATCGTTATTAAAATTTTAAGGTAGATATTTAATATTCTAACAACATCAAACATCAAATATTAGACTAAAAATGTGAGAATCTTGTGAGGAAAATATGTTTAGCAATTTAATAATTTAGATGAATTATCACTTCAATTTACGGTTATAAGCTTTGTTGAAAATATTAGTCACACAGTCAATAAATACATCGGCAGATGGATAGATTCATAAATGCAATTTACTAATTTAATATCTATCAATAGGAAGAGATTTCAATTATTAACTATATGAGCGCAAGATGCCTAATATTTAACTGTTGCAAACTGACTCAAGATTATTTTTACAAAGTAGTCATGTGACGATCCGGATCGTCACAAATGGTTTCACTTGGATCTGGATGTCGCTGTCTGTGATAAATCGCAGACGATCGATAGATTTACTCAAACAGTCGTCATTATTGTGCCTCTCACTTCCAACCTCCTCCGCTCGAACATTCCTGGCACCTTTACCATTCCCGCCGAAGAAGGTGGACTCACTCAAGAATCTGTGGCACTCTGCTATCAAATTGCGGATAATAATTTGGAGAACTGGGATTTCGCGTTATGGATGGTAAACGTATTCATCTCGATCGCCAGAAATTAGATTTCTAACGTATTATAGAACACAAGTACTGATATTTGCCAAAAGACATAGACCCCGCGATCTTTAGGATCTGCTCGATCTTGTTAAGATGAAGATCTTAGCCTTACCCAGCAGGAAGAAGCGATGAAACCAGTAATTGGCGTTTATTTAGGTTGGATTCCACCCGACGAGAAAATCTGGGAACCGCTGTATCGCACCGTCCGCACCAATGACGGGTACAAAACCGAACCAACCCAACTATTAGCACCAACGATCTCTAGATATCCAGGTTTGAAAGAAGTACTCGCACCCGCCCGTAAATTGTCAGATTTACCCTATACGCTCAGGAAGAGAACTCCTCTAATCAGACCCGACTACGAGCGTAATGCCAGAACCCTCAATCTACAATATCCGATCGTAGATCTATTTGAGTACATCGGTCGAACTGGCGGGCAATTTTCCGGCGATCCTTTCACTGTCTGCCCGATCGTCGAACCAGATGAAGATGGTAAGTATACTTATGAATTTGGATTGTGGAAAGTAGATAATGAAGTCGCTAGTAACCTAAATTCATCCACGCAATTTAAAGCAATTGCCAATCCTCCAGAAGCACCGATCGTCACTGCAAAAGAGCGAAGATTGGGAGAATTCTCACCGCACTTTAGCCAATTGGAAAATACAATTTCTAACATCAACCTCGTCAACATTGGCGAGAAAGACTACTCTGGCGGTGGACAAATTATCATCTCATTCGATACCTCAACCAACTTGTACGAGACACCCAGCTTTGCTCTGGCAAGTCAAGAGGTAGCGATGAGTGTCTAAATTTCCTGTCATTCAGATTGCAGTACCTAGCGATCGAGATTTTGAAATTCATCCTGAAGGCGCGATCGCTAAATACTGGCAGGATCTGCCCAGCCTGGGTAGATCCCTAGTCAAAGCCGATCTCAGAGGTGCATGGGTCGAGAAAGTCACTGCAACCTTAGCCGAACGCATCGGTTTACCCGTGGCTGGTTGCGAACTGGTAGAGCGAGCGGACGGCTTTAAAATGCTTGCTAGTCCTAACTTTCTAGAAACTGGAGCAATCGAACGAGCGGGTGAAAGTTTACTCGAAGACAGATTCGGTATAAATTACCCGTACACAGTCGATACAATCTTATCGACGATTGCGGCAGAAAATGTCATCCGACCGAATAATTGGAATGCACCAGAACCAATCGCTTACTAGAACTAAGACCGGAAGCAGCAAGATTTTGGATCGATCGCATTAAGAGAATCGAGCGCGACTCAATTGAAGCAACTTTCGATCGATTACCTGAAGGTTGGACGAGCGATATGCGCCTTAAATTTACCATCGACCTAGTTGTAGCTAGTCGCGATCGATTGATAAAACTCGCCAGCGAGCGATCCTCAACAACAGATGAGATTAACAAGCAGGTAATCGATGGTGAATGTATCGCGATAGACAAGTATTTAGGTACTCATCAAATAATCAAAAAAACTCGCAAACCTTGGTATCTTATCTATAAAGACATGCCAGATCCGTGGATCGTTCTGCCCATAGGTATACTGGGGAGCGTAGTTTTTAGCGAAGCATTACTAATACTGTTTAGATATCTACATCGCCGATAAATTGCCGCTAACTATGTCCGAAGCCCAATCTCTCACCGGATTGAGTCGAGACATCCTCAAACAAGCGATCTCCGCTGGCGAACTGCCGACCAAAATTATGAGCAAGGCTTATCGATTTAAGCGCAAAGACATCGACGCATATATCGATCGCCTGTAGGAGAACGATATATGCGTCGATGAGGTCCCCCGTTCGAGTCGGGGTACGTCCATAAAGATTGGAAAGGTTGATAAATGAGGGTTTCCGGGAAGTACTATAACTTTCTAGGAACTTTTGCATTGTCAATCAGCTTTGGTAACACACCCTACAATTTGGGATCTTATTTTCTTGCTACTTCTTACTCCCCACCCTCCATCTCCCAAGCAATTTCCCAAGCAATCTGCGATAGTGTGGGAAGATAAAGACTCTCGCGTAATAGACAGCAATCTACCGTGGCACAAGTTACTCTAGAAAATATCTACAAAAGCTACACTCCTACAGATACTAAGGATAAAAGCAAACCCCAAAACCCAGATACTCTTGCCGCCGAAGGTGTGCTGCGGCGGATAAATTTGACTGTAAACAACGGCGAATTTATGGTCTTGGTAGGTGCATCCGGCTGTGGTAAGAGTACCCTCCTGCGGCTAATTGCGGGCTTAGAGACGATTACTGCTGGCACAATCTCGATCGGGGATGTGCTAGTTAACGATCTACCCCCCAAGGAACGAGAGATTGCGATGGTATTTCAGAGTTACGCGCTCTATCCACACATGCGGGTATATGACAATATCGCTTTTGGGTTGCGGCGGAGCCAATCTTTGCTTACTCCCAGTTTAGTCAAAAAAAGTAAAGGTTTATCCCCTCAAGTTGAAAATTTTCTCGTCGAAATCACGCGCGGATTTCCGCGTGGGTTGCGCTACATTTCCGCGCGCGAAAAGATTATTGGTAAGAAAGTTCGCCAAGTTGCCGAAATGCTCCAAATCGAGGGTTTACTAGGTCGGTTTCCCAAGCAACTTTCTGGCGGACAAAAACAACGAGTCGCCCTCGGACGGGCGATCGCGCGGGAAGCTAAAGTGTTTTTAATGGACGAACCATTATCCAATCTCGATGCTAAATTACGAGCGGAAACTCGCACTCAAATCGTCAAATTGCAACGTCAATTAGGGACAACGACAATTTATGTCACCCACGACCAAACCGAAGCCATGACAATGGGCGATCGAATTGCCGTGATGAATCGGGGACAAATTCAACAAGTCGATACCCCATTAGAAATTTACAACCATCCTGCCAATATTTTTGTCGCTCAATTTATCGGTTCGCCACCGATGAATTTGATTCCAGTCCAGGTTAAATTACCACTATCGATCGGTAATCACCAATTTCGGATTACCCTCCCCGAAGCATGGGAAAACTGCCTAGAGCAATCTGTAAATCGATCGTTATTAATGGGAATTCGTCCCGAACATTTAACTTTAGGTTTACCAGCTACCAAAAATTTTCACGGGAGAATCGAGACAGTCGAAGCATTGGGTAACGACACTTATATCGGTGTCAGAATTCTCGATTTAGAACAAACCGATCTGTTAATTAATGTCAGAGTTTCACCCGATAAAGTAGTGACAGTCGGTGAAGAAGTCTGGCTTTCGGCAACCACCGATAAAATTCATCTGTTCGATCGCGATACTACCCTAGCACTGCAAATTAGCTAACTCTGCTTGTTTAGTCTATGCAATTGGTGGCTAGTGCCAATGGCACGACATCCCGTTACCACTTGTGGTCGAGGCTAGTCCGGTAAAGACGTTCTGAATACCAAAAGTAATATTTTGGTGAAGGCTCCTTGTAGGGAGCCTTTGTTATTTAAGGCTTTGGTAACTTCTTATTAGTTAGCAAATTATTCGCGATAACCAGAAAGCCGACTTTCTTGATTTTTCCGATCCCTTCATATACAGGGTAGGCACTTTGTACGTGCAATCTCAGCTTCTTACTTTCTTTAAAGACCGTAAACACAACAAAATAATCAACTTCAGTTCCATTCGAGTCAAGAACTTTATCAATTAGATAAGGCTCATAGGAATTATCGATTAAAATATTCGCAGGCTTAATATCGCGGTGCAGCACCGGATCTGTAAACGTTTTTTGGAGATAGACTAATGTGTGGATTCGATCGATTGCTTATTTTCTTTAGTAAACATCATCATGAGTACCAATATCGAGCAGCAAGACTCGATCCTCTGAGACAAACTTAAAAACTAGCCGATACTCATATGTGATACTCAGTGCAAAACAACCATCAAGATTTCCACTCAAACCATGAGTTCGTAATGATGGATGAAACGGCTCTTCGATAAACAGAGAAACTTTTTGTTGAAATCTTTCCGACAGATCTGGATGTTTCTTCCGCCACTTTTTTAAAATTCTTAAAAAGGGTTCATCCCAAATAATCTCAATCATCGTCTGACAGCATCATTAAATCTGCAACAGAACCCGATCGAACATTACCCGATCGATAGTTTTCTTCAGCTTCTTTCACTCTGTTAGCGATTTCAGTTCTTCTCACCTCGATTAAGCGTTTTTGTAGCAGATCGGATAAATAGAATTGCTCCTCGACACTTAGTTCCGAAATATTCTGTAAAACTTGGTTAAGGTTAATTGAGAATTGCATAGTCTTCATATTCATAGAAGTCATCGGGAGATCGATTGCCTTTTGGCACGCTTGCGCGAACGCTAGATTTAGCGAGGTTACTACCCTCCGCATAGAAATCGTGCATTACTTCAGCCGCAGCAGCTAAACTCAATTTTTTTGCTGGTTGAAGATCGCTATCTCTTTTGATGTCTGCACGCATTAATCTCAACGTAAATTCTACGATCTCTATACGTTCGATTGTGGGCATGAGTCGAATTGCTTCTAAAATCTGGG
>NZ_JANPLS010000287.1:0-8127 GCF_031422475.1 Chamaesiphon sp. VAR_48_metabat_403 | reverse complement strand
AATCCCCCTTGAAAAGGGGGACTTTGAAAGCCCCCGCATCCTTGGGGGTTGGGGGATTTAGATCTAAAAACGAAGTCCAGCCGACTTGTGTATACACCGTAGGTCTACATGCGGAGGCTCACGGGAACGACGCACTGCAATGGTGCAAGACTTTAAAATGAGAATTGCTGTTGTGAGATTGCAAATCACTTATCTCCTATCTTCTGAATTAGTTGCCAACCGCTTACTTTACCGACGATTCGTGTCTTGCTGGCTAATTGTGGTGCGATTTTTAATGTCCATGCGTAAGACTTATCTGGCAAATCGGTAAAGCTATTTAGCTGTTTGCCCAACCGGGGTGTATAAAACGTCAACAAAATTAACGATTTATGTTCGTCGTTATTGAGAGTCGGATTAGCATTATTCATCTGCTCGAAGCCATCGGTTTGCACTGTATCGACAAGTAAATTTATCGGTTGGTTGGCAATATTTAGCGATGGCTGTATTAAGGCGCGTTCGCTCATCAACTGGTAAAATGCAGTTTTGAATTCTGGACTTTTACTCGTCAATGCACCTTGGATGTTAAAGCTCAATATTGTCAACCAGGCAGGAATCAACCAACCAGCCAACCAGAAGGGGGTAGCCGGGGGTTGCCAGCGTTGCCACAGGCTAAAAATTGTCATCCAGCCACAACCCAGCACGATGGCTGGTAGCGCGTAAATTTGCACCTCTGCCGGAATGATAATTCCCCATAACGGTCGATCGAGCATGACAATTATGCCTGCGATCGTCAGGATAAATCCCAATCCACTAAAAGCATAACCGATCGCAGTTACAAAGCGATACCAGCCGATCTTCTGGCGACTGACTTGCATGAATTTTACGAAAGCAGTGGCAGCCAGCAATGCCATAAACGGTAATAATTGCATAGTATAATATGCCATCCGCGTTTTAAATAGGCTGAGTAAAATAAATAAGCAGATCGGATAACCTAACGATAAACTTACAGCCGCATAATTGAGATCTGGTAGCATTCTCCGCCAGATAATTATTGCGCCGATCGTACTAAAGAATGCCCACGGGAAAATATTTAGTGGTAAAATCCAGAGATAATAAAAAGGGCCGGGATTATAAGTGTCAGTTTTAGATAAGAATAGTAATTTATTTACTAATTCATAAACTGGCATCAGCCCATTGTATTTATAACAGCTCAAAATTAACCAAATTCCAGTCGGAATGGCACCGATAAATAATCCGAGATAAATCCAGGGATTAGTTATCAATTTTTGATAACGTCGGTGAAAAATAAAATAAGGCAAAAGTGCGATAATCGGCACGAAAATCATAAAACCCTTGAGCAAAAAGCCCCAGCCTACCGTCGCGCCACCTAAGATCCCCCAAACTCGACTCATGGAGATCGATTGCCGCGAAGATGTTAAAATATGAGGCTGGGAATCTGCGATCTTTAATAACGCCCACATGCCAAGTAACTCAATTGCTACTAATGCTGTATTTTGCTGCGCTGTATGAGCTTCACTCACCCACAACCCCATTAACATCAAGATTACCGCACCCAACCACGCAATCTGTCGATCGAATAGAATTTTACCGACTTCATATGTCAATAATACACTCACGATACACGCGATCGTACTCGGCAGCCGCGCGCTAAACTCATTCAAGCCAAAACACTGGTAAGCTAGCGCAATAAACCACTGAATCCCAATCGTGCGATCGTAAATTGCGGTACCCCACCATTGTGGTGTCAGCCAATCGCCAGTTTCCCAAATCCACCGCGCTTGCACCGCATAGTAACCTTCATCATAGGGCACCAAACTCGGATCGCCACCATTAATAAATAATAATGGTAATGTAACTAGCAACAAGCTCGATCGCGGAAACCGCTTCCATATCAATCCATAATCGTGTATATTCACACTCAAAAATTAAATTGTGACTCTACCAGAATTAAGTTTACTACTAATCTCTGTTTTAGCTGGCGTATTCGGTCAATTTTTTCTTAAAATGGGAGCTGGAAAACTTGGTAAAGTAGATATGGATAATGCCTTAAACCACATTCTCAGTATCGTTACTACCCCCGAATTATTAATCGGTTTAACTTGCTATGCTTTAGGCGCGATCGTCTATATTTTACTACTCACCCGCGTCAATTTGAGTATTGCCGCTCCAGCAATTTCGATAAGTTATATTTTTTCGGTGTTATTAGGTCATTTTTGGTTTCGGGAATCGATCGTATTACCACAAATTATTGGTTTAGCTGCTATTTCTTTCGGCGTGATGTTAGTGGTGTCGAATAAATAATCTATCGCTTATCTTAATTATTATTAATTTAATATTCAACTAATTATATATGAACGCTTCTGAAATCCCCGATCTTAATAGCTTACCCGCGCTAAATGAGATCTGGCAGCAAACCACCGAGTGGTGCCCCACAGAAATACAGCAGTTTCAGCTACAATCTCTATATACAGCAGTAATTACTGCTAACAAAACATTAAATCTTACCAGAATTACCGAACCCGAAGAATTTTGGGAAAAACATTTATGGGATTCCTTGCGAGGCGTTGGCGATTTAATTCAGAATTCTACACCATTGCAAGTAATAGATATCGGTACGGGAGCTGGTTTTCCTGGCTTGCCACTTGCGATTGCTAGAACCGATTGGCAACTCACATTGGTTGATTCTACTGCTAAAAAGATTGGATTTGTCGAATCGATTGCCTCAGAAATAGGCTTGAAAAATGTTCGTTCTTTAGTTAGCAGAATTGAAGAATTGGGTCAAGATCGACAACACCGCCATCAATCCGATCTAGCCCTAATTAGAGCAGTAGCATCGGCAAATGTTTGTGCTGAATATGCACTACCTTTAGTTAAATTAGGCGGTACGGCAATTCTCTATCGGGGCAATTGGACGGAAGCCGAAACCGAAAGTCTAGAATTAGCCGTAGCTAAATTAGGTGGTGAAATTGCCAAGATCGATCGATTTACGACACCGATTAGCAATAGTATCCGTCACTGTATTTGGTTGCGTAAAGCCGCCGATACCCATCCTTATTATCCTCGCGCTGTCGGGATTCCTAATCTGAAGCCGCTGTAGGGAATAGGGAATAGGGGATAGGGAAGCTACCCTGTATACACAAGTCGGCTAGACTTCGTTTTGAGATCTAAATCCCCCAACCCCCTTGGAAAGGCAGGGTGGTTTCATACACCAGAAGAAAAATAGCTCAGTCCACTGAAGTGGACTTCTGCCGTTAGCCCGCACTTTAGTCGCGGGTGGTTGAAGACTAAAAATAAGGGTTTTTGCATTTTTCTTTTCTTGTATGAAACCACCCTGCCAACCCCCTTGGAAAGGGGGACTTTGAAAGCCCCCATTCCAAGGGGGATTCAGGGGGATTCCCACCAATTTCGCTTCACTCCAAAGATACGTATGTAGGGTAGGGATAGGGACAATACAGGGAAATTTGGTAGTAAACGAACTTTTTTGTCAGAGACCTGTCAACAGGTATAATAAAGCTTCGATCTGGTTTGAGTGGGGAACAGCCACTCAAAGTAATGGGGAAAGATTGGTGAAAATCCAGCACTGTCCCGCAACTGTAAATTGAGACTAGCCATAGCCTCGGTCGAGTCAGAATGCCCGCCAGCATCAAAATCTAGTTCAATTAACCTACGAGGTATTAGGTGAACCCACAACATTGTTTATTTGTTTGTACCACTTGCGGTAGTAAGTGGCAAGATGGCAAGCGCGTCGGTACGAGTGCGGGCGAGCGGCTATTAGAAGAGTTGGAAGCTTTGCACCAAGATTGGGATTTAGCGACAGAATTTCCGATCCAAGGTGTCGGCTGTATGAGTGCTTGCAGCCGCTCCTGTGCGATTTCTTTTGCAGCAGCGGGAAAACACACTTACTTATTTGGCGATATTACCAGCGAAGATCCGAAGATCGAGCTGGGCAATATCTTAGAATGTGCTGAAAAATACTATCAGCATCCGACAGGAGAGCTACCTTGGGCAGAACGCCCAGCACCGCTCAAACAAGGTATCCTCGCTAAAATTCCCCCACTCATCCCCACTCCTACCCATGCGGCAATATAACCGAGCGCGCCGCCCCGATCTCCTCACCCAAAACTTCCTATGGATTGGCTATCGGGCTTGGCAAGGCTATCTATATTGCGATCGAGGGGTAGTAGTCATCAACAGTTCGGTAGATCTTCTAGACGATTCTGACCGTCATTGGGAAGATCTCCAAGCACCGAGCCTTAATTTTCGATATATTCCTCAGTCGCAATTATCGCTCTACTTGCAAGAATGGTTGGTAAATAGTCACTCGATCGATCCGATCTTAGCTGCTGTGGCTACTTATCAACCACAAACCGAGCTAATTTTAGCAGTCGAGTCTGGTATAAATCTAGATATCGGCTGGTGTCAACGCCTAAAAACTTCGCCGCCAGACTGCTATGAGCAAATTTGTCGGCGATTGAGTGAGTTTGAATTAGGCTCTTTCTAGGCTTTAGGTATGAGGTTTTAGGTATGAGGTTTTAGAGGGAATAGGGACTAGGGACTAGGGTTTAGATTTTAGAACTACGTTCCGATCCTCCCACACTCCCCGTCTCCCCGTCCCCCCGTCTCCCCGTCCCCACTCCCTATCTACTCCGCCGTAGCCAACTCAGTACTATTCCGATTGCGTTTGCGGGTGAGCATGTTGAATAATTGCACGCCGATCGCTTTAATAAGATTACCTTCTAATTCTTTGAACATGACCATGTTCATCTCAAATGCAGCGTTAGCTTCATCGACAACCTCATCGGCTTTGGCTTCGTCGATGGGTAAATCGTTCATCGCCTGACGGTAGTTAGTCTTGAAGGCTTTCTCGTCGGGGATTTGGGCGAACTCATAGAATGCAGTTCCTTCGCCATCGGTGAGGTTCATGGCATTCTGGGCAATTTTCTTGAGAATTTGACCACCAGAGAGATCGCCTAAGTAGCGGGTGTAGAGGTGTGCTACCATTAATGCGGTATCGCGATCGGCTACTTCGTGAATCCGGGCGATGTACTTCTTAGTAGCTTCAGATGGGGCTACTTGCTCTTTCCAGTTAGCACCGTAGTAAAACGCTAAGTCTTGTTCTAGAGCGGCTTTACGATCGAGTTCTGGGAAAAAGACTTTAGATAAAATGGGATCGGTAGAATGCTTGTGCATTTCCTCTTCCATCGCTGAGTAGACGAAGTAGAGATTGGTGACTAGTTTGCGGTAAGATTTTTTTTCGACGGTTCCTTTGAGGAAGCAGGCGATAAAGCCAGTGTTTTCCGCCATACTGTGAGATTTTTTAGTGCCCTCACGTAATTTAGTAGCTAGATTAGAACTCATGTTAAAAATTTCCGAATATATATACCCACTAATTTGATAGCTTATGATAATTTGATGAGAATTTCTATTAAGATTTGTGACTGGCACTACATAATTATCTAGCTCGATCCTAATGATGAGTTGGATGGAACTGTTGCGCCCTAACGGCACGATTTGAATAATTTGGAGCCTACTTAGATGACTGTGATTCCCAAGCCAACTCAAAGTTTAGTCAAGCGGTTGAATACGCCCCAAATTTTACGGGGTGGTTGGTATACGACATGGGGCGTGAGTTTACTACTATTAATAATTAGTATCTATGGCGTAAATTCTCAGAGACAAGCAATTAAGACTGTCGGTAAAGATGCCGCACCTAGTGTATTAACGGCACAGCAACTCCAAGATTCTTTTGCCGATATGGATGCTAGTTTGGCAAACGAATTATTATTGAAACCAGGCGATAATCGACAAACATTAGCAGATTTTGATAAGAATCGCAAGAAAATAGCCGATCGATTGGTAGCTGCGGCTAGAAATATTACTTATCCAGAAGAAGAACAAATAATTCAAACATTACAATTTAATAGTAGTGCCTATTTCTTAAAACTCCAAGAAGCGCGCGATGCTCACAAACGCGGCGATGCAGTTAATACGCTCGCCATTTATCAGAGTGCGGCTAATTTAATGGATCGAGATATTATCCCCCAAGCTGAAAAACTCAGCCAAGTGAATTCACAAGCATTAGAAAGAACTTATTCCGAACAAAGTTTTGGTAATGGCGGTATCGGTCTGATTATTGTAGTTACAGGGGTAGCGTTAATTGCAATCTTAGTAGCAATCCAGCTCTTTTTATATCAAAGAATGCGTCGGGTTTTAAATTTACCATTACTCGGTGCAACCGCGATCGCAGTTGTCTTTCTGGGATATACTAGCAGCGCATTTATGGGTGCGGCAAATAATTTAAGAATAGCTAAAGTAGATGCTTTTAATTCATTAGAGGCTCTGCGGAAAATGCGTTCTTTATCTTACCGAGCTAATGCCGATGAGAGTCGCTATTTACTCGATCGATCTAATGCAGCTTTACACGAACGCTCTTTTACTGACAAAGTTAATAAAATTATGATGATGCCAAATGAGAAAACATCAATCGAGAATATTATCACTGATGTTAACACACAACATCTGACTGCCGAACTAACTGGACTATTTTCAACTGGACTAAAGAACATCACCTTTGTTGGCGAAAAAGAAGCGGCGATTGCTACGCTAAAAGCCTGGAATGATTATCTAAAAATCGATAAACAAATTCGGCAACTAGCAGCTAGTGGTAAAATTAGTGAAGCGATCGCATTGTGTATCGGGACTAAAACAGGCGAATCAAATTGGGCATTCGATCGATATAAAGATGTTCATACCGATTTGATGGAGCTAAATAAAAAAGAATTAGATAAAAATATCGAACTTGGTAACGATCGCGTGGCAAACTTTGAAAAAATTGCTACAGTGGCGATCGGTAGTATTGTCATCCTAACTTTATTCGGAGTCAGACCGAGATTATTAGAATATTTATAGATTGAGGTGCGTGGGTGCGTGGGTTGGGATATAAAGTAGGTAGCGCAAGTTGCTAGTTATAACCAAGGTTAAAGATTTGGGTATTAGGTATTAGGTATTAGCGATGGGATCGAAGCTAAAGCCTAACAGCTAAAACCTAACACCTATCCCACTAAAAACCTATAACTAGCAACTTGGGTTAGGTAGCTGTCAATTGACTGATATAATTGGGTTCGAGCGTTAGGCACCTAAAATATAAAAATATCTATGAAAATTTTATTTGTGGCGGCGGAGGCTGCACCCATCGCGAAAGTTGGTGGGATGGGGGATGTCGTGGGTGCTTTACCCAAATTCTTGCGGAAAATGGGACACGATGTCCGAATTTTTATGCCTTATTATGGCTCGATAGTTGGGAAATTAGATATTCCGATCGAACCTGTGTGGCGGGGACATGCGATGTTTAATCACTTTGCAGTCTACGAGACAGTATTGCCCGGTACCGACGTGCCATTATACTTATTCGGGCATCCTGTCTTCGATCCGCTGCGGATTTATGGGGGAGAGGATGAAGATTGGCGATTTACGTTTTTTGCTAACGGTGCGGCGGAATTTTGTTGGAATTATTGGAAGCCGAATGTGCTTCACTGTCACGATTGGCATACCGGAATGCTACCCGTCTGGATGCACCAAGATCCCGATATTAGCACCGTCTTTACCATTCATAATTTAGCCTACCAAGGGCCGTGGCGGTGGTATCTGGATAAAATTACTTGGTGTCCGTGGTACATGCAAGGGCATAATACTATGGCGGCGGCGGTACAATTTGCCGATCGAGTCAATACGGTATCGCCGACTTATGCGGCGCAAATTCAGACGATCGAATATGGCGAGACAATTGAAGGGTTACTATCTTTTATTAGTGGCAGGTTGTCGGGAATTGTCAATGGCATCGACACAGAAGTTTACGATCCGGCTAACGATAAAGCTTTAGCTAAACCTTATACTGCCAAAACGATCGAAGATCGGATTGCTAATAAAACCGCACTCCAACAAGAAGTCGGTTTGGCGATAAATCCCGATACCTTCTTGGTGGGGATGGTATCGCGATTAGTCGAGCAGAAAGGCTTAGATCTGATGCTGCAAACACTCGATCGGTTTTTGGCTTATACCGATGCTCAGTTTGTCGTCTTAGGTACTGGAGATCGCAATTATGAGACACAATTATGGCAACTAGCTTCG
>NZ_JANPLS010000286.1:0-2232 GCF_031422475.1 Chamaesiphon sp. VAR_48_metabat_403 | reverse complement strand
TAAGTGCGGGTACTTCGATCGGTAGTTCTAATGCTTTACCCATGCTGGCTACGCGTTTGTGGACGATCGCAACTTCTTCGTCGGCACTATCGGGGACTGGTAAAATGACGGTGTTAAAGCGGCGTTTGAGGGCACTAGATAACTCGTTTACGCCCTTATCGCGATTATTCGCAGTAGCGATGACGTTGAATCCTTTTTGCGCTTGTACCGCCGTACCGATTTCGGGAATGGGCAGGGTTTTTTCAGATAATACGGTAATTAAGGTATCCTGAACGTCTGCGGGAATCCGCGTCAGTTCTTCAATGCGGACGATTTTACCATCGTTCATCCCATTCATCATTGGACTGGGCACTACAGCCGCCATCGATGGCCCTGCGGCTAATAATAACGCGTAATTCCACCCATAGCGAATGGCTTCTTCGCTGGTGCCTGCGGTACCTTGAATTAGCAGGGTAGAGTCGCCTGTGACGGCGGCGGTGAGGTGTTCGGATACCCACGATTTAGCGGTACCGGGTACGCCGTATAGTAGTAAGGCGCGATCGGTTGCTAAGGTCGCGATCGCAATTTCCATTAGGCGACGACTACCGATATATTTGGGGCTAATTTCAAAGCCATTTTCTAGCTTACCGCCGAGGAGGTAGGTGGCGACTGCCCAGGGGGAGAGTTGCCAGTTGGGGGGTTTTTGGCGGGTGTCGGCTTGACTGAGTTCGGCAAGTTCGTGAGCGAATTGCGCTTCGGCATTTTGACGGAGGGTGGTAATGGTGCTTTCGATTGTAGTTTCAGCGGTGGTTTTGGCTTTGGCTTTTGGCGGCATAGTAGATTAGTTGAAAGTTTTTTGAGAGTAAAGATTTAAAAGGTATCGAATTTAAATCATGTTCGAGATTACTAGTGTTTTGCAGAGTTACATTTTTTTAACCGCAGAGGCGCAGCGATTGTCGGGTTCCCCGACGGTTTAACAAATCAAGACAGAGAGCGCAGAGAGGGGAGAAAGTATGAATTTTTGGTTATGCAGTATTAAAGGTCGATCGCATATCTCGTCGAAATTTCATCAGGTCGAGGAAATAGCTATAAGTAAAATTCTCTAATGATAATTTCGATTGCATCTGCTCGATCTCTGGTATAACACTGATGTCTAAAAATCGACTATATAGATTAGCTAAATTTTGTTGTTGGTAGTAATAGCTATTCGATCCAACAATTAGTTTTTGAATATACCTATCGAAGTGCTGGATTGCTAAGTTACTAATTTCTGGACTCCATTCACAGTATCTATTTGTAGAAATGTGAAAGCAATTTGTGATGACATGAAGGCTGACATCGAGATTGTCGATCGACTCATTGGGTGTGAAAATATTTGTGAAAAAATTTGTCAGAAATTCACTATTGTCTCCAGCGAAAGATCCGACAAGCTGTTGGATTTGATTTATGCCTAAAAGTGGATACGCTCGATTTAATAATGCCTCGATCCAGTCTGTCCGCCGTTGAGAACAAGCTGCTTTAACTAATCCGGTGATGACGATCTCCTTTTCATAAGGGATAATCATCGCAGCATTTATTAATCGATCGATATCTCCCATCCAAATATCCAGATCCGCAGCACTAATAACTTGCAACAATTTTGATTCTGGTTTCATGTTATTACTAACACCAGCAGCCTGCCACTCTTTATCGTGGATCGGCGACAGATTAATCTCGATTTGGTACTTGTTATTTTTTTTCTCTTTAATCGTCAAACATTTACTAGCTAATTCAGTTAGTCTTTGCCGATATCGACTGGGCAATTGTCGTAATAGGTCGGCAGCTAAATGGCGAACTGGTTCGCTACGATCGAATAAGGCTATTTCTAAAAATTCTTCATCTGCTAAACTTAAATTAGTTTGCAATATTTCTAACCAGGCTAATCGATCGTCTGCTTTATCTTGTTTCCAACTAGCGGCTACGGCAAGGCAAGATTCGATCGGTTGAATTTGTCGCCATTTAGTTAGTGCGGCTGCCCGTTCGGTGCGGGTGCCAGTCATCCAAATTTCTTGCAGTTCGATCGGATTTGGATCTAAATTTACGGTATCGATCGCATATTTCCAATTGGAATTTTGGTTGGTTAACCAGTGCCCCCGATTGCCTAAAATTGGTAAGATTGCCGATCGTAAATCTCGTTCGCGTTTACCTAAATCTAGTAGTAATGGTAGAAAATCTGGAGGGACTGTTTGCCCCGATTTTGCTAGCAGTCGTAAT
>NZ_JANPLS010000285.1:0-14284 GCF_031422475.1 Chamaesiphon sp. VAR_48_metabat_403 | reverse complement strand
CTCGATATAGTTGGCTCATTGCGGCCAACCTACCAGTGCTGCATCTGTGAGTTGCTGAAGTTCGAGATCTTCTGCATATAATTCGGCGTACAATTCCGCAGAGCGAACTAGTTCTTCCCGTGCTAGTTCTTTGGCTAGTCTATCCAATGCCAAGCGGACGATCTCGCTTTTATCCTTAAAACCTCGATCTTTAAATTGTGAGAGAAAATCGATGTGCGACTGCTCTAGGGTAAATTTTGCTTGTGCCATCTCGATTGCTTAAAGACCCTATCTTGAGTACTACTTTATATCCCCAGTTTAAGACCTCACTTTCGCTCCTGTCAACAGAGACCTAAATCTAGAATCTCTGCCGATGGCAGTTAAAAGTCCTTAAAAAAGCCCACCTAGTAGAAACTAGATAGGCTCGAAGAAAATAACTATAACTAAAATTGGTTTAGAATAGACCCAAAGTTAGAGATTTGTCGATCGGTAGAGTTGCACCGATACCCAAGTAGATTGTAAAGACAGTACCGAAGAGGAAGACTGCCATTGCTACTGGACGACGGAAAGGGTTTTGGAACTTGTTGACGTTTTCCAAGAACGGAATTACTAGTAACCCTAATGGTACGCCAGCCATGCAGGCGATTCCTAACAATTTGTTAGGTAATACGCGCAGCAATTGGAATACAGGCCACAAGTACCACTCAGGTAAGATTTCGAGCGGGGTTGCAAACGGATTTGCAGGTTCGCCAACTAGCGCGGGATCGAGAATAGCCAATGCCGTACAACAACCGATCGTACCAAAGATTACGACAGGGAAGATGTAGAGCAGATCGTTCGGCCAAGCTGGTTCGCCGTAATAGTTATGACCCATACCTTGAGCTAGTTTCGCTCTCAAGGCTGGATCGGAGAGATCCGGTTTTTTGATAGTTGACATGGTAAATAATTGCGTAAATTATTAGTTATTCAAGGTGTCTCATTTGCTAGGATGGACGAGCGTATCGCCCATTCCATCCTACCGATTCGATTTACAAAGGGCCAGAGATCCCTTGTTTGCGAATCATGATGAAGTGCAGCAACATAAATACTGCAATCAACCAAGGCAACACGAAGGTGTGTAAGCTGTAGTAACGAGTCAAAGTTGCTTGACCGACACTAGAACCACCACGTAATAGGTCAGCCATCGCTACACCAACTACAGGAATTGCTTCGGGTACGCCAGAGACGATTTTAACTGCCCAGTAGCCGATTTGATCCCAAGGTAGGGAATAACCAGTTACACCGAAACTGACAGTGAGAACTGCAAGAATAACTCCAGTAATCCAGGTAAGTTCGCGCGGGTTTTTGAAGCCGCCAGTCAGATACACGCGGAAGCTGTGGAGGATCATCATCAATACCATCATGCTGGCACTCCAGCGGTGGATGGAACGAATCAACCAACCAAAGTTAACTTCGGTCATGATCTTTTGAACAGAAGTGAACGCATCAGCTACCGTTGGCGAATAGTAGAATGTCATCGCAAAGCCTGTAGCGAACTGAATCACAAAGCATACGAGAGTGATTCCACCCAGGCAGTAGAAGATATTAACATGGGGCGGAACGTACTTACTAGCAATATCGTCGGAGATTGCTTGGATTTCTAACCGTTCGTCAAACCATTGGAAGGTTTTACTATTTGTGACTTGCTTGGTAAACATTGACGGGTGCCGTGCTTCTCTCTAATGTCGTGTTATATATTATAACGCCAGTCGGATGTAGATCCCATGGCTCGAAATAATGGCTGGGTAAGATGTGTTATGTTGCCAAGTATGAGGATGTGGGTACATCTGATACTCATACCAAATGTATCTAAAAGTTGTTTAATTTTAGATACATTTGGTTGCAGGTCACTCATAATACCTCTACAAAATTTAACACACCTCTACAGGAGAGTGGTACCGATCGTGAGAGCTAGTTTTTGGTTTGGTTGGATATTGAGTTTGCAAGTTGCTCTATTTTGGCTCTGGGGAACAGCTCCAGCCGCCGCACTTACGTCGGAACAACAATTGGTGGTGCAAGCTTGGCGGACGATCGATCGGGCGTATTACGATGACACCTTCAATCATCAAAATTGGTGGGTAACTCGCGATCGTACTCTCAAGCAGCAAATACCCAATGAGGAAGCCGCGTACGCAGCAATTACGAAGATGATTGCCAGTTTAGACGAACCGTTTACGCGGCTGTTGCGTCCAGAACAATATCGATCTCTGCAAGTGAACACAGCCGGAGAATTGTCTGGAGTGGGCTTGCAAATCGGTGTGAAGGCTGACAGTAAGCAAATTGAGGTCATCGCCCCCATTGCCGGATCTCCAGCCGCTACAGCCGGAATTTTGCCCCATGACACGATCGTCGAAATCGATGCAGTTCCCACCACAGAATTAACCCTCGATACCGCTGCTGTGAAAATGCGGGGGGCGACTGGTACCAATGTCAGCTTACTAATTCAAACCGCAGATAAAACACCCCGCGAAGTAATTTTAATCAGACAAAAAATCGAACTCAACCCCGTCACCGCCGAACTCCATACCGAAAAAGGTCGTAGAATTGGCTACTTACGTCTGTCTCAATTTAGTGCCAAAGCTGCTAAAGAATTAGGCGATAATATTACCAAATTCAAACAACAAGGCGCGAGCGGCTACGTATTAGATTTACGGAACAATCCTGGCGGATTGGTACAAGCAGGAGTCGAAATTGCCCGTCAATGGTTGAATGAAGGAACGATCGTCTATACTGTCGATCGGCGTGGTGCGATCGATTCGATCGATGCTACTGGTACCGCCCTCACCGATGCCCCGCTAGCTATACTAGTAAATGAAGGTAGTGCTAGTGCTAGTGAAATTCTGGCAGGAGCCTTACAAGACAATGGCAGAGGCAAGTTAGTCGGCACTAAGACTTTTGGGAAAGGTTTAATTCAATCTCTATTCGATTTACCCAATGGAAGCGGTTTAGCCGTCACCGTTGCTAAATATGAAACCCCCAACCATCACGATATCCATAAACTAGGCATCACGCCCGATCTCGTCGTCCCCACTCCCAACATCCCCCTAGAATCAGCAGCCACCGCCGCAGATACTCAATATTTAGCCGCTCTCAAGGAATTAGGAGTTTAGGTTTTAGGGAATAAGGGGATAGTGGATAGTGGATAGTGGATAGTGAATAGTGAATAGTGAATAGAACCAATTGCTAGCTTAATCCTTCCTCCCACACCCCCCACACCCCAGATCGCAAATTAATTACAAATCGATAATCTTTATGATGGACGCACAAACTTTACAAGAACGGATCGCACAGGTTGAGAGCAAACGAGCCTTATTGTTGCAATTTCAGGCAGATCCGACTTTGGGTACGCTGTCGATAGATGTCGAGCAAGCCTTAATTGAAATGGACGATCTGATGGCAGAATTTCGGCAAACTTTCCCAACTGGGCTAGTGTCGCCGATTAGTATCGATTAATCAAGACGCGAATCGATTTCAGAGTCAAGATCCCATCACCTAATTCAAATGGCAATCCCACCAAGCTGGATCGTGCAAACAGGTCGATCGATCTGGACGCAAATCTGGCAACTCATGATGTCACAACTTGCGCCACCAAACGATCGCGGTGAATATCAACGACCGCAAAGTGAGTTCCGCAACCAGATCGAGGGCAAATATTCAGCACAGCCGCATCGCTATCGATTGTATATCGGCTGGAGTTGTCCGTGGGCGCATCGGACGTTAGTAGTCAGGGCGTTGAAAGGCTTAGAAGATGCGATCGAGATCGTCGTACTGCAAGGCGATGCCAATGCGGGTGGGTGGAAATTACCAAAATCGGAACACGATTGTCAGACCTTAGCACAGTTATATCGGTTCGCGAAACCGGGCTACACTGGTCGATCTACAGTCCCGATGCTGTGGGATACGCAGACATATTCGATCGTTAATAACGAAAGTGCCGAAATTATCGAGATCCTCAACGCCGAATTTAATGAGTATGCCCAACATCCCGAATTAGATCTGGCTCCAATTGCCCTGCAAGAGTCGATCGCCCAGTGGAATGAGACTGTCTATCAAACCGTTAATAACGGGGTCTACCGCTGCGGTTTTGCCCAGACACAGGCGGCTTACGATCGGGCGCACGCCGAATTATTTGCGACCCTCGATGAGATCGAGCTGTTGTTGAAGAATCAAGATTATTTATGTGGCGATTTGCTGACTCTAGCCGACATTCGGCTCTTTACCACTTTAATTCGGTTCGATGTGGTCTACCACAATTTATTCAAATGTAACCGACGACAAATTCGCGATTATCCGCACCTTCAAGCATATACAGCCAAAATTTATCAGTTACCTGGCGTGGCGGCTACTTGTAATTTTCCGACTATTTTACAAGATTATTATGGCAACCTGTTTCCCCTCAACCCTGGGGGTATTATTCCGCAGTTGCCCGATTTGAGTTATCTCGTGGAGCTGAAAAGTTAGTTAGGGAGCAGTAAGAAAATAAGATTCCATGTAGGGTGTGTTATCCCGTAGGGTAACGCGCCAGACTAACTCAGACAAAAAACAATGGCAAGTAATCAAGCGTTACTTGCCATCTGGGAGCGGTTAGATCGACGATCGGATCTTGCCAACTGTTTTAGCAACCGAACCGATTGGACTACCTATGTATCATAAAGTAGGCATTCTGGAGATTCTGGATTGTCCGAGCAGAAGCGTTCGAGAGAATTTTTAGGTTGGGCACTGCGTTGGTGTCCGGATTCTTGATGTAATTCCTCCAGGATTTCCATCGCTACAGCAAATTCAGGTGAAGTTTTACCAAATTTTTCGCCAGCCTGATGAGCAGCGTCGCGTGCTTGCTCGATCCGGTCTTCGATAGTCATCTTGGTTTCTTGAGAGTTGGTCATAATCTTGGCTATATTACGGTAAATTATTGAGATCTTTTCAGAGCAGCTTGTTCTATATTGTATCTTTCCCCTCTTGAAAGACACGATAACAAATGTAGAGGTTTCCACACATTTACAGATAAACTGTTAGCTCGTGCGGATTTGAGCGATGCCAATCGATCGAGAATAACTCTGAAATAGTCCATCAGTATTAATTTTTTGGTAAAAGACTTTACCAAAATTAGTTTAAAATTAAAATTCTTTTGGATATAAATGGCTGATGAGGGGGTGAGAGTGTTAAAATTGCCTTGCAAAATATAGCACTTGCTGTTGTGATTCGGTCTGCCACCTTGACGCTTCCCATAATCCCCTCGATTAGTGATAACAGTCGTCTCCGACTGTTTTCTGGTAATGCTAATGTCCCGCTATCTCAGGAAATTGCCCGTTACTTGGGACTCGATCTCGGCCCGATGATTCGCAAGCGGTTTGCCGATGGCGAAATTTACGTCCAGATTCAAGAATCGATTCGCGGTTGTGATGTTTACTTAATCCAGCCTACATGCCATCCAGTCAACGACAACTTGATGGAACTATTC
Organism: Chamaesiphon sp. VAR_48_metabat_403; assembly: GCF_031422475.1. NCBI lineage: Bacteria > Bacillati > Cyanobacteriota > Cyanophyceae > Gomontiellales > Chamaesiphonaceae > Chamaesiphon > Chamaesiphon sp. VAR_48_metabat_403. The sequence continues at coordinate 8,808 of NZ_JANPLS010000285.1, read as the reverse complement.
ATTATGATCGATGCCTGTCGGCGGGCTTCAGCACGGCAAATTACCGCAGTAATCCCTTACTATGGCTACGCTCGTGCCGATCGCAAGACGGCTGGGAGAGAATCGATTACCGCCAAACTCGTCGCCAACCAGATTACTACTGCTGGTGCCGATCGCGTTTTAGCAATGGATCTCCACTCATCGCAAATCCAAGGTTATTTCGATATCCCACTAGATCATATTTACGGTTCACCCGTAATTATTGACTATCTTCTCAACAAAGATTTACCAGATGTCGTCGTCGTATCGCCAGATGTCGGTGGTGTCGCGCGCGCGCGTGCCTTTGCTAAAAAGCTCAATGACGCACCGCTAGCCATCATTGATAAACGCCGTCAGGCACACAATGTGGCTGAAGTCATGAATGTCATTGGTGATGTGGCAGGGAAAACCGCTATCCTCGTCGATGATATGATCGATACGGGTGGGACGATCTCTGAGGGTGCCAAAATTCTCCGAGCGCAAGGCGCGCGTCAAGTCTATGCTTGTGCGATCCATGCTGTATTTTCACCCCCAGCGATCGAACGACTATCCAGCGGCGTATTTGAAGAAGTAATCGTCACCAATACGCTCCCCATGCCAGAACATCAACGGTTTCCGCAGCTAAAGGTGCTGTCTGTTGCTAATTTACTCGGCGAAACAATCTGGCGGGTACATGAAGAAAACTCCGTAAGTAGTATGTTTCGGTAAGAGTGTATAACAGGTTATTGACTTTAAACTGAATTCCTAACCTTGTTATCGTCCATCGGATCGATCGACTTATGGCTTACGACTTATTCCGATGAATCTGCCGCTGTTTACCACTCCAAACGAATTAGGACACTATCTCCAATCCCACCGCTCTCAATCGATCGGCTTCGTACCAACGATGGGAGCGTTACACTTGGGACATCAGAGTTTAATCGATCGAGCCAGACGCGAAAATACCCTTGCGATTGTCAGTATTTTTGTCAATCCGCTCCAATTTGGTGCAAATGAAGATCTCGATCTTTATCCGCGCCAGTTGGAGATCGATCGCGTAATTTGCCAGACAGCAGGTGTCGATGCTTTATTCGTCCCGTCACCTACCAGTATGGGCCTTAAAGACGCGCTGACCCAAGTCATTCCCCCAGCAATGATGATGAGTGGTTTGTGCGGACGCACTCGTGCTGGACATTTTCAAGGTGTTGCCACGATCGTCACTAAATTACTTAATATCGTACAGCCCGATCGCGCCTATTTTGGAGAAAAAGATGCTCAACAATTAGCCATTATCCGCCGAATTGTCACAGATCTAAACATCCCCGTCGATATTATCGGTTGTCCGACTTTACGCGCCGATTCGGGTTTGGCACATAGTTCTCGCAATCAATATCTTTCGATCGCCGGACGATCGCAAGCGGCGGTAATTTATCGCAGTTTACAACAAGCCCAAAAATTAGCAGATCTTCAAGAAGTTAATGTCGATAAACTCTTAGCCGCTGTCACCACCGAATTAAGTACCGTCCCAGCATTTCAACTAGAATACCTAGAGCTAGTCGATCCTGAAACTTTACAACCGATCGACAGACTCAACAATGCAGCCCTACTAGCGATCGCCGGACGCATCGAAAATACGCGATTAATCGATAATGTCATCATCAGCTAGTTTAGGCTTTAGTGGATAGTGGATAGTGGATAGTGAATAGGTTTTGAAACTGCGTTCTTTAGTTTTCCCCGTCTCCCCGTTCCCCCCTCTCCGAACTCCGAACTCCCCTCTCCCATCTAACCAATGCCCCAACTTCCAATTATCGCGATCGACGGCCCCGCAGGTGCGGGAAAATCAACCGTCACCAAGCTGGTAGCTGCCCGATTGGGGCTGTTGTTTCTCGATAGCGGCGCAATGTACCGCGCGATTACTTGGCTGGTGATGGAGGCGAAGCTAGCCCTCAATGACGAGCCAAACATTGCCCTATTGGTCGATCGCGCTCGGATCGTGCTTACAAAAGAAAGCGTCATGGTGAACGATCTCGATGTAACAGAAGCAATTCGGACGTTGGCAGTGACGAGTAATGTGTCTGCGATTGCCGCATTGGGGGTAGTTAGATCGGCTTTAGTCAAGCAACAGCAGGCAATTGGCAAGCAAGGTGGGATCGTCGCGGAAGGGCGAGATATGTGTACGAATGTGTTTCCAGACGCACGGGTGAAGATTTTTTTAACTGCATCGGTAGCTGAACGCGCGCGGCGGCGACAACAGGATTTGCGCGATCGCGGGCAAGGTGAGGTAAGCTTGGCAGAATTAGAAAGATCGATCGCCGAGCGGGATGAGATCGATAGTACGCGGGAAATTTCCCCTTTGAAAAAAGCGGTTGATGCAGTGGAAATTATCACCGATAATCTCAGTATTGAGGAAGTAGTCGAGCAGATCGTAGCAATGTACGATCGAGTGGTAAATAAGTAGGTTGGTGTAACTAAACTAGCAACCTACGCTGGACTTCTCCTAACGGAGACGCTACGCTACGACTTCGAGCGGTCCTCATTAGTCAAGGGCTTGAGGGTTGAGCGAAGCCGTTGACGTAGCCTGCCGTAGGCACAACCCGTTTTATAAGTAATTACGCCCACTTACTTAAATAACTAAATTTTGTCTCGATCTTAGGTCTATCTAGATTCTCTACTAGAGCTAAATATTGACAAAATAACATCAACCTTTAATAGTATTTATTCGATCGTGTATAAATTTCTAGTTTTTGCTCTGCCCCTATTAATTAATTCAACATCAATTCCGATCCTGCTACCAAATAGTTATAGCAAACAGGTGTTTTTGAGCCAGAAAGGCTCGATCGATCTGAGCAACACATTCATCGGTGGTATTAAAATAGGGATGAGCGAAAATGAGACGATCGAAAAATTTGGTGCTCCAAAAAGTCGCAAGACAGGATACAACCAGTGTACTGCGGCTTATGACACTACCTTAAAATACGATCGGCTAGATCTGTATCTTGAGGGAGATGCTAGCAAGAAGAGTAAGCGTTACGTATCATCAATTACCACTACTAATTCACAATATTCAACCAATAAAGGGATTCGAGTCGGCGATTCGATGAAAAAAGCTGAAAAAGCTTATTCAAAAGCTGCGGTAACTGGTGAGGATGGATTCTATTTAGGTGTAAATGATGCGGCCCGGACTGAATGTTCGATTATATTTTCTAGTCGCGATCGAAGGACAGTAAGCAAGATCGAACTAGGGTGTGCTACCTGCTAATTACTAATATCTATGAAATGACAAAAATGATGCTCAGTCGTTATCGATCTTTGGATCGATTGGTAGTTTCTGCCGTGCAAATGCAGCAAATCGAAAGCAAGATATTTGCAGCGGGGATGCCAGTTGCCGCATTAATGGAAAAGGTGGGGGGACTAATTGCGCGGCGATTTCAAACTTTATATCCTCGCTCCTTATATCGGCGCGTTGGTATTTTAGTAGGGATGGGGCATAATGGCGGTGATGCGCTCGTCGTTGCCCGCGAGTTGTATTTTCAAGGTTATGAGGTGGCTATTTATGTGCCATCGGAAGAGCTGCGAGAACTGACGAATCAGCATTATAATTATATTGCGAGTTTGGGTGTAGCAATTGTCGATGATGTTGCCGCATTTAGTAACTATAATGTAATTATCGATGGCTTGTTTGGTTTTGGTTTGAATCGCGAAATTAATGGTATTTTATTTGAGGCGATCGAGTCAATTAATCAGTTGTCGATTCCGATTGTCAGCATCGATTTACCTTCAGGTATTCATGGTGACACTGGTAATGTTTTAGGTACGGCAATTAGAGCAACGCATACGCTCTGTTTGGGGCTATGGAAGCTAGCTTTCATTCAAGAACAAGCGATCGAATATTTAGGTAAAACCGAGTTAATCGATTTCGATTTACCGTTAGCAGATATTCACGATCTCTTAGGCGAACCGACTGTAACACGGATGACAACCGATCGCGCGATCGCGAATTTACCGCTGAGGCGATCGCCAATTACTCACAAATATCAACAGGGTCACTTATTATTAATAGTTGGTTCCGAACAATATAGTGGAGCGGCAATTTTAGCTAGTTTAGGTGCTAGAGCCACTGGGGTGGGAATGTTATCGATCGCCGTGCCGAAATCGCTCAAACCAACATTATTAAACTACTTACCAGAAGCCTTAATTATTAGTTGCCCAGAAACCGAAGCCGGGACGATTAAATCTTTACCAGAATTAGATTTTTCTAAATATCAAGCGATTGCCTGTGGTTGTGGTTTGACCGAACGACCGTCTAAAATAGTCAAACAAATTCTCTCGGCAAATTGTCCGATCGTCCTTGATGCCGATGCCCTGAATATTATCTCGAAACTTGGTATCGAGACAACAATATTTACGCGCACGCAGCCAACTATTTTAACACCGCATACTGGTGAATTCAAACGCCTATTCACCAAAATTCCCACAGCGAATAAACTGGTTGCTACTAGTGCCGCCGCTCGATCTAGTCAGGCAATTATTTTACTCAAAGGAGCGCGCACTGTAATTGCAGGAGCTGATGGTAGATCGATTGCAATTCCAGCGAGTACTCCAGCCTTAGCTAGAGGTGGTAGTGGCGATGTTTTAACGGGGCTAATTGGTGGCTTAATTGCCACTAACAGTCAGCTAAATGTCGATCTGGCAGAAGTTGTTGCAACAGCAGCTTGGTGGCATTCTCAAGCCGGAATTTTAGCAGCTAGAGAACGTGGAGATCTGGGTGTAGATCCATTAACTTTGACTCAATATTTAACAAATTTAATTCATAAATTATCAGACATTTCAATCAGTTTTTCAGATTGACGTGATTTGAGTGATTTGATTGAATAATTCTGTAAGTGACAATCTATTCATCAAAAATATTTAAATAAGTCACGCCACGCATTTATGGGATGAATATCGATCGATTGATGTTTAGATCGAGCATTATGAGTTTAGCTCTATCTGCCAGTATCGATCGGCTTGAGGCTTCGATTATCAAACGTAAAGTAGCGTGCCCACAGCAATCGAATTCGATCGTTACGTCGAGCGTGTTTACTTCGATTGCCTACAGCACGCTACGCGAACGAATATAAAGAATGTTCGATCGCTTTGACTCGATCGATTAAGTCGATCGTTAAATATCGAGCTTTTCAATCGGGAAACTGTCTATCATTAAACTAGGTCAGATAAAAATTCAAACCAATTAGCAGGTCAGACATGGATATTTTTTCAAATACCGTCGCCCTCTCGCGAATGCAGTTTGCTTTGACAGCAATTTTTCACATGCTGTGGCCAGTTCTGACCACTGGGATGTCCATCTACTTAGTCATCGTCGAAGGACTGTGGATTAAAACCCGCAAGCCAGAATATTACTATCACATCCGCTTCTGGTCGCGGCTATTTCTATTAAACTTTGGCATTGGGGTGGCAACTGGGATACCGCTAGAATTTCAGTTCGGTACCAATTGGGCACCTTTTTCCGAAGCTGTTGGCGACTTTTTTGGCAGCGTGTTGGGTTTTGAAGCTTCGATGGCGTTTATGCTCGAAGCTGGCTTTCTCGGCATTATGATGTTTGGTTGGGGACGAGTCGCACCCTTAATTCACTACCTAGCCACCATCATGGTGGCGTTTGGAGCCAATCTCTCGATCTTTTGGATTGTTTCGGCGAACTCTTGGCTGCAAACGCCTGCTGGCGGTGAAATGGTCGATGGTAAGTTTGTCGTTAGCGATTATTTTCAGGCAATTTTAAATCCATTCATGGTCAAAAGTGTCGCCCACATGTTTTTGGCGACATTAGAAACATCGTTGTTTCTCATCGGTGGAATTAGTGCGTGGTATATTCTCAAGCAACGTAATACAGCTTTTTTCAGTCAATCGCTCAAAATTGCTCTCGCCACGGCAATTGCTGTGGCACCGATTCAAATTTATGTCGGACACCTCAGCGCGGAGCAAGTCGCTTACTACCAGCCGACAAAACTCGCCGCTATGGAAGCTAAATGGGACAGTAGCCCCGCTGGGAAGCCTGCTGACTGGAGCATGTTAGCAATTCCCGATGAAGCTAACAACCGGAACTCGTGGGAACTCACAGTCCCCAATGGATTGGGTTATATCTTAGAGTTCCGCAAGAATCTTTCCGTACCCGTACCGGGGTTAAATGAATGGGCGAAAAAAGATCGCCCGCGCATGGTGGGGCTAATTTACTACTCCTTTCGGATTATGATTGCGATCGGCTTCTTTTTAGCAGCAGTCATGCTCTGGAGCACCTGGCAATGGTTTCGGGGTAAGCTCTCACCCGCACAGATTAGCGAGCAAAAGTGGCTGTTGCGAACTTGGATGTTTGCCGCACCTTTGGGTTATATTGCGATCGAAGCTGGTTGGATCGTCCGCTGCGTAGGACGACAACCCTGGGTACTCTACGATCGTATTCGCACGGCAGATGGCGTTTCTAATCTGCCTGCGAGTAATGTCCTGACTTCATTGATTTTCTTTACAGTTATTTATTCAGTCTTATTAGTTACTACGCTCTATTTTGCCAGTCGAATTATCGGCAAAGGGCCAAATCTAGAACTACCATTACCCGGATTAGACGGTCAATTTATTCTCAATATCGAGCCAGCCGAATCCGTACCAGACCGCCGACCAATAGAAGCCCAACAGTAGTTAGGGAGTAGAGGGAATAGGGAATAGGGAATAGGGAATAAACATTAGTACCGATAACCCAATCCTGCAAATCCTCAAATCCTATAAATCCTGATAAAGAAGAGGAGATTTAATGGACGCATTATTACATTTTCTGCCGCAAGTTTGGTTTGTGATTTTGGGCTTATTTCTATTTTTATATGTAATGCTCGACGGGTTCGATTTAGGGGTGGGGATTCTATCGCTAACTAGTTCTGACGAAGAACGTCGGAGCATTTTAATGACTAGCTTAGGAAATATTTGGGATGCAAATGAAACTTGGCTGGTAGTGATGGCAGGTGCCCTATTTGGGGCATTTCCGCTTGCTTACGGCACGATTCTAACTGCCTTGTACATGCCCGTTTTCATGATGATTTTTGGGCTGATTTTTCGGGCGGTAGCATTTGAATTTCGAGAGCATTCTCAGCGGAAGATTTTCTGGAACTATGCTTTTGGAATTGGGAGTTTTATTGCGGCATTAGGTCAAGGTTTCGCGCTCGGTAGTGTTATTGAAGGTATTACGGTCGATGCGGCTGGTCATTTTACTGGTTCTACTTGGGATTGGCTGGATTGGCGATCGCTTTTAGTCGCACTGACTCTAATTCAAGGCTATGTATTAATCGGCTCTACTTATCTAATTTTGAAGACAGAAGGAGAGTTGCAACAAACTCATTTTCGGACGGCTAAACTAGCAACGATTACCACGTTAATCGGTGCAATTTTAATTACGATCGTCACGCCTGTATTTTACCAAGCAACACGGACGCGGCTATTTGCGGCACCGCAGGTTTATGTATTTGCAGCAATTCCCATATTAGGAGTTTTACTAGTTTGGTTGTTATTGAGAAGTCTCGAAAAGCAAGAAGAACGTACGCCATTTATCTGGACGATTCTAATTTTCTTACTCAGCTTTCTTGGTTTGGGATTAATTATCTTTCCTTATGTAATTCCTACTCAAATCACTATCTATCAAGCCGCCGCATCGCCTAGCGCGCTGGTATTCATGCTGACTTTTATCGGGGTACTGATTCCGATCATGCTCTTTTATAACATTTATAATTACATAGTGTTCAGAGGTAAAGTCGTAACTAGTGCCGAATAAATTCTGCAACTAATTAACTCAACAAACATCTGGTGGTAATTGTGGTTTAGCATCTTGGTCTAGTTTTTGGGCGATCGAATCTTCTAAACTTTGCCGCGATATTTCTTTGCCGATGTCTAAATTTTTAGAGTTATTGAGAAATACCACCCGATCGATCTCCGGGAAAGCTAATAGGTAAAATAGTAACTGAATTACTGGTACTTCTACTGCCGCTCGAGTTGCTAAAGAGCCACCATCGAAGTTACTAATATCTTCAGATTTAAGAAATGCGTAAATAACTTTAATTTCTAGATTGGGTTGGCGATTGTGTCGCAGGGTGGTAATTACCGATTCACCCTGCTGACTTTGACAGATATGGTATGTCGTCTGGGGTAAAGTTACTGCTACCTGTTGTAAAATTGGCGCGATCGCCATTACGCTCATGCGACTCTCTACATCTGGCGCGCCATCGATTAATTTTTGGACTTGTGCTTCTAAATTCATAGAGGTTAGGCTTTAGGTGTTAGGTGTTGGGTATCGAAACATCCATGTGGAAAGATTTAGGCTTGAGGTCTAAAACTATCAAGCCTAAAGTAGTGCTATCCCCACCCAGGTGGAGGAGCGATCGGATAAAATAGGATCGATATTTGTGACTAATTTTTAGTCATCCAAATGGAAACAGCAGATGGGTGAAGTAGTAGGCATCGACCTGGGTACGAACGATTCCGTGGTATTTGTCAGATCGGGCAGAAAACCAGTCGTAATTGACAATCCACAAGATCTGCGGATCGATTCATCATCTACTGATTTTAGCAAAGACGGCGATCGCCTCATAGGACAAAGGAAAAAGCGGATGGGTAAAGTAGTAGGCATCGACCTGGGTACCACTAATTCAGTGGTAGCTGTCATGGAAGGCGGAAAACCAGTGGTAATTGCCAATGCCGAAGGTATGCGTACCACACCCTCTGTCGTTGGCTTTAGCAAAGACGGCGAACGCCTGGTCGGACAGATGGCGCGGCGGCAAA
>NZ_JANPLS010000284.1:0-13017 GCF_031422475.1 Chamaesiphon sp. VAR_48_metabat_403 | reverse complement strand
CTGCTCAGGATAGAGCTGCTCGCTCTCATCCATCGTCATCCCCATCCGCTCGGTACCCATGATTTTCAACTGCTGCAACTGATCCGCCACATTCGGACAAGCTGGATAGCCGAAACTATACCGCGAACCCTGATAGCGTTGCGCCAACATATCGCGAATATTATCTGGCTCCAAATCTCCATAACCCAACTCCTTGCGGATGCGGGCATGTCCCCATTCGGCTAAACCCTCAGCCATTTGGACAGCCATGCCGTGGAAGTAGAGATAGTTGGCATAATTATCTGCTTTGAATAACACTTGGGCTTTTTCGCTGGCGACTTCGCCCATCGTCACGGCTTGCATCGGGAATACGTCGAATTTATTCTCGGAGAGGGGGCGGAAGAAATCCGCCAGACAGAGGCGACGCATCGATTTTTGGCGGGGGAATGTCCAGGTGACTACGGGGGTGGATGTTTGGGGGGTTAAGCCTTGCTCGATGACGCTGGGGTCGTAGACGTGGACGGAGTTACCTTCGGCGGTACAGGGGAAATAACCGTAGATGAGTTGGGGTTCGAGCCATTCTCCGGTGAGGATTTTGGCTTTCCACTCTTCGAGGATTGGGTGGACTTTATCGGCGAGGAATGCGTCGTATTCTTCGCGAGTTTGGTCTTTGGGTTTGCGGAATTGCCATTGTCCGGCAATCAGGGCTTGGAGATCCATGTGCCAGAATAGATCTTCTAGCACGATCTCATCCTTGATGATTTTGGTACCCCAGAATGGTGGGGTAGGTCGATCGATATCCAATCCTACCGCTTCCGATCGCACGGTGTCGATGACGACTGGCTCGTTACTCTCTGCCTTTTCTTTGGGTGCTTCAACTTCAACGGCGACTTTAATCGGGTTTCCATCATCATCGAGGAAGCCGTGGGTGTCGTCCCACTTGTTGCCCAGTTTGGCGGGCATGAGGGCATCCATAAAGTTCAAATCGGCAAAAGCATCTTTGCCGTAGATTACCTGCCCTTTATAAGCATTCTGACAGTCGTTGTAGACAAATTTGGGAGTCAGAGCAGCACCGCCGAGGATAATCGGAATTGTGATCCCTTTTTCGTTGAAAGCTTCGAGATTGTCTTTCATGAAGGCGGTGGATTTTACCAACAGTCCGCTCATAGCGATACAGTCGGGTTTGTGGGTTTCGTAGGCTTGAATAATCGCTTCGACGGATTGTTTAATCCCCATGTTGATTACTTCATAACCATTATTGGAGAGGATGATATCGACGAGGTTTTTACCAATATCATGCACGTCGCCTTTGACGGTAGCAATTACGAATTTACCTTTGGAATTACTCGTACCCGTATCGGCTTTATCCATGTGAGGTTCGAGTAGAGCAACAGCGGCTTTCATCGTTTCGGCAGATTGCAAGACGAAGGGTAATTGCATTTGTCCCGAACCGAATAGTTCGCCGACTACTTTCATCCCATTGAGGAGATAAATGTTAATCACATCGAGGGGTGGGTATTTCTCGATCGCTTTCATTAGATTCGCTTCTAATCCCACCCGTTCGCCGTCGATAATATGGCGGGTAAGTTTCTCTTCGAGCGGTAATTTATCATCCTCGGCTTTATCACGTTTAGTTGTCACCCCTTCAAACATGGTGGTGAGCAAACCTAACGGATCGTAGGTGCAAATATCACCATCAAATTGTCTTCGATCGTAAATTAAGTTCTTGCAAATCTCCTGATGTTCGGGAGTGATTTTTGCGAGGGGAAGAATTTTATTTGGACTAACGATCGCCGCATCCATACCAGCATTCATACACTCATGCAAGAACATCGAGTTCAATACTTGACGCGCGGCAGGATTTAGACCAAAGGAAATATTTGATAGTCCGAGTAGAACGTGACATTGGGGCAGATTTTCGCGAATCATTTTAATCGATTCGACGGTGGCTTTACCATTCTCCCGATCTTCCTCAATCCCGGTAGAAATTGGTAGTGCTAAAGGATCGAAGAATATCTCATAAGCAGGAATACCATATTCTACCGCCGCTCGGTAGGCACGTTGGGCGATCGCAAATTTCCGCTCGGCGGTGCGTGCCATGCCTTCTTCATCGATCGTCCCAATCACGATTCCCGCCCCATATTTCTTGGCAATTTCCAATACTTTGTAGAAGCGTTCTTCGCCATCTTCATAGTTGGTGGAGTTCATTAAACATTTACCACCAGCCACCTTCAATCCGGCTTCCATTTTCTCCCACTCAGTGGAATCCAACATCAGCGGTAAACTCACGTTATTGACCACACGAGAAACCACCTCGTGCATGTCTTTGACACCATCGCGTCCAACATAATCAACGTTGACATCGAGAATATGGGCACCTTCTTTAACTTGAGATTTAGCCAGCGAAACTAAACCATCCCAGTTTTCTTCATTTAATAAATCGCGACACTTCTTCGAGCCACTAGCATTCAAGCGTTCGCCGATAATTAGGAAGGAATTATCTTGATGATAAGGCTGAATTGACATCAGTGAAGATGCCGCTGGTTCAAATTCAGGATGACGTTCCTTGACTTGTAAAGTTGAACCAATTTCCGCCAAAGCTTTGATGTGTTCTGGGCGCGTACCACAGCAACCACCAATTACTTGTACGCCCCAATCTTCGACGAACTTGTGCATCGCCAATTTGAGTTCGATCGGTGTTAATTTGTAATGAGCATGTCCACCGATATTTTCAGGTAGTCCCGCATTGGGCACGCAAGAAACCACGAACGGCGATTGTTCGCACAGGTGCTTAATATGGGGAGCCATTAAGTCTGGCCCAGTCGCACAATTTAGCCCTAGAATATCGATCGGGAATGGTTGTAATGCGGTTAATAATGTTGCGACATCACTACCAGACAGCATCGTCGCCTGGGGATTTTCAAATGTCGCCGACACCATAATCGGTAGCCGCTCACCTTTATCCTTGAACACTCGCTCAAGTCCACTAATTGCTGCCTTGATTTGCAGCACATCCATACAAGTCTCAATCAGAAATAGATCTACACCACCGTCATACAAGCCCGTAGCCTGTTCGGTGTATGCTTGCTCTAGCTCTTCATAACCGATATGTCCGATCGAAGGTAATTTAGTCCCAGGGCCGATCGAACCTGCTACAAATCTAGGCTTCTCAGGTGTCGAAAATTCCGCCGTACATTTTTTGGCAAGTTCGGCAGCAGTCTTATTGAGATAATAAACCTTATCCTGCAAACCATATTCCGCCAAGGTTTGATAGGTACCGCCAAAGGTGTCGGTTTCAATTACATCCGCACCAGCAGACAAGAAATCCCGATGTACGATGGCTACTGCTTCGGGTTTCGTATGGACGAGATATTCATTGCAGCCTTCATATTCAGCACCGCCAAAATCTGCTGCCGTGAGGTTCTGAACTTGAAGATTGGTACCCATCGCCCCATCGAAGACGATGACAGGACGTTCGGGACTGTGGAGACGCGCGAGAAAGGGACTTGTCATAGAATCGGTAGGGTAGAGAATTATCTGAGTATTTTTAGAATATCAATGGAGATCCGTTAACTAATTAGATAGTTGGAGATATTGCTAGGACTTTATTATAGCCAAATTTATGCTGACTATTCATCAGAGATGCTACGCAGGTGCATCATCTGGTGGCGCAACCGATCTATTTACTGGAACGATTCAATCGTTGGCAAAGCCTCTCTGTAAGAGAATCGAAAGACTATACTATCTGCGAGATCGTCATAAAGTCTATTCGCGATCGGTAACTAACTAGATTGCGTTGAATTTATCGATATCGACACTCGTTCGCGTAGCGTAGGCAAAGCCTAATCTACATTTATAGATATTTATGCCGATCGCCTTTACAAATTATTATGCATCAGAAAAATATAGACTGCTAATTTAGATCGTTTTCATAATTAGCACCCTTAGACATCAGAGGTGGCTCGAAGAATAGTAGCTAGGTCGAGCCTACTATCAACCCTAGCAATCTACTATAAATATTGATGTTCAAAGGTAAAATATTGACTTTGCATCATTTTTTACACTTTTTTGACACGTCAAGGTGTTCTGTAACACATCATCTTTTTGATAATGGATGCTATCTTCTTAGCATAAGCGTTACATATCTAATCGACCGACAATGTTAGTCAGTACTGTTTAGAGAATGTATTTAAATCGGATTGCTTGTATTTAACTATTTACAAACCGATCTGGTTTGCTTGTTTGAGCTTGCAACCACCACAAACATAGTTGGTAAGCGAATCTTGCTGTCTTGCTACTATCATCAAGCTTACTTTTACAATCGGCAGTAGCATCGATTGTCTCTATCTAATATTGACCTCGATCGATTAAAAATTGGTGTAACTAGTACAGTCAGAGACCGGAATTATACCCCGAAATTTCGACAAAAACAGAATCGATCTAATAAGTATCCATTGCCTTGTAATTGCAGTGGCAGCTTTTAGACGATCGCTCCATTTATCAAAATCCATGCAGTCTTATCTGTAATTTTTTTTGCAGATCGGTCTGAAATCTTCAGATTATCGATCGAATTGAATCGATCGAGCAATAGTGAGTGATGCTTTGATTCTTAACTAGCATCAGTTTTACATTGGCTAAAAACGACTTTTATCCAGATTCAGATATCATCTATCTATCTTCTTGAGGAAACTAAAATGGCATCTTTTAAAGTCAATAGTCTTACTGATATCACCAATGCTAACGATAGTTTCCTGACTTTACGAGAAGCGATCATCGCAGCTAATACGCTCGGCGGATCGAATATAATTGACTTTACCCTCGCACCTAAGTCTCAAATTACGATCGCCAGTCCATTGACGATCTCCAGCAACCTAATTGTCAACGGATTGGGTGCTAATAACCTGACTATCTCTGGCAACTCGGTAGCCGATTTATTCTTCATCACTAATTCCACAGTTGCTTTCAATGGCTTGACATTTGCTAACGGTAGCGATGGCATTACTACTGGTACTAATGTCAATCTGACTGTGAATGACAGCGTATTCCTCAACAACACTGATGATGGGATCGATCTCAATGGCACTAACAGCACATTGAACCTGAATAACGTCACCTTCAATGGCAACAAAGGCGATGGTATTCAAATCGATGCCACCAATAGCAAAATCGCTCTTAACAAGGTTAATTCGATCTCCAACGGCGATGATGGTTTTGACATCGATGCTAGTGGTACCAATAACATTATTACTGTCAAAGATTCTGAATTCCGCAATAATGGCGATGACGGTTTCGACATCCTCGGTACCAACAACACCATTACTTGGGACAACGTTCTTTCCACAGGTAACAAAGAAGAAGGCTTTGAAATCGATGGAAAAGATAATAAAGTTACTCTCAACAACAGCAAATTAAATAACAACGGTGACGATGGTTTTGACATTGATGGTACTGGTACTGGTAACTCCGTTACTGTTAACAATTCCGAATTCCGCGACAACAGCAAAGACGGTTTCGATATCCTCGGTACTAACAACACAGTTATTTGGAACAACGTCCTTTCCACAGGCAACAAAGAAGAAGGCTTTGAAATCGATGGTAAAAATAACAAAGTTACCCTCAATAACAGTAAATTAAACAACAACGTTGATGACGGTTTTGATTTTGACTCAACCGCAACTGGTAACACTGTTGCTGTCAAAGATTCTGAATTCCGCAACAACGGTGATGATGGTTTCGACATCCTCGGTACCAACAATACCATTACTTGGGATAACGTTCTATCTACTGGTAACAAAGAAGAAGGCTTTGAAATCGATGGTAAAAATAACAAAGTCACCCTCAACAACAGCAAGTTAAATACCAACGGTGACGATGGTTTTGACATCGATGCTACTGGTACTGGTAATTTAGTAACGGTTAACAATTCTGAGTTCCGTGGTAACAGCAAAGACGGTTTCGATATTCTTGGTACCAGCAACACGATTGTTTGGAACAATGTTCTTTCTACTGCTAACAAAGAAGAAGGCTTTGAAATCGACGGTCAAAACAATAAAGTTACGATCGCCAATAGTAAATTAAATAACAACATCGATGACGGTTTCGACATCGATGCTACTGGTACTGGTAACTCTGTCACTATCAAAGACTCTGAATTCCGGAATAACGGCGATGATGGTTTTGATATCGCTGGTACCAGCAATACCATTACCTGGAACAACGTCCTTTCGACTGCAAATAAAGAAGAAGGCTTTGAAATTGATGGTCAAAGCAACAGTGTTACCATCAACAACAGCAAATTAAATGCCAATGGCGACGATGGTTTTGATATCGACCTAACTGGTAGCAGCAACTCTGTTATCGTCAAAGATTCCGAATTCCGTAACAATGGTGATGATGGTTTCGATATTTTCGGTACTAGCAATAACATTGTTTGGGATAATGTCCTCTCTTCTGGTAACAAAGAAGAAGGCTTCGAGATCGACGGCCAGAACAACAAAGTTAGCATCAATAACAGTAAGCTCAACAACAATACCGAGGATGGTTTTGACATCGATGCTACTGGTACTGGTAACTCAGTCACCGTCAAAAATTCCGAGTTCCGTGGTAACAGTGACGACGGTTTTGATATCTTTGGTGCTAACAATACGATCGTCTGGGATAACGTCCTTTCTACCGCTAACAAAGAAGAAGGGTTTGAAATCGACGGTCAAAATAACAAAGTCACCATCAGTAACAGTAAATTCAACAACAACGTTGATGATGGTTTCCAAATCGACTTCACTGGTCGCAAAAATACTGTAGACTTCTTCAACACCACATTTAATAATAATGCGGATGGCGTTGATATCAACGGTACCGATAACTTGTTTAACTTCTCCCAAGCTAGCTTTGTCGGAAATACTGACAACGGGCTAGAAATTGAAGGCAACAATAACACCATCAAGCTGACTAACAGTAACTTTGGTGGTAACGGCGGTCGTCCAATTGATAATCAAGGTTTGGGTAATCGCATCACAACTTCTGGTGTAACTGGCTTAGGTTTGGTTACTCCTAGTAATTTACTCGCAACCGAGCTTTCATTTGCATCAGCTAATTCTAAGCCTTTAGGATTTGCTTAAAGCAACGTAACTAACAGCATAAATTAATAATCTCGTCCCGATCGCATTAATTCTTGAGATCGGGACAATTTATTATGTACCCGTAGGATTGAAACCGATCTCAATCTTACGGGTATTGTATTGTCTAACTGCGAGCTGTTAGCGGTGTTAAATGATAAATAATGTTGCGATCGAGACATTATGGGTCGGGTGACAGTGCAAAATCGAGGATATAACAAATACTTACATAATTTTAGTGCTGGGGAGGTCGAAATCTATCTCAACACTAACTAATTCAAGAATTAAAGGTACACTACAAATATGATTCAGAATATTTTAATTGCCGTTGCTGGATTGGGTAAATGCGAACAAATGCTCAAAATGCTAATGGAAATTCCTGCCATCCAGGGTGCGAATGTCACCATTTTGCACGTAGTTACGCCCCAAGTCACCGCCGAACTCATGGCTCAAAAGCTCACCGATGGCGGTAAAATTCTTGCCGATGCGATCGAATATCTCAAATTAGATCCTGCTAAAGTTAACGTCCGCTTAAAGCAAGGCGATCCGAAAGATACCGTTTGTCAAATTGCTGATGAAGAAAATTCCGATCTGATTATCATGGGTTCGCGCGGACTCAATCGGTTAGAATCGATTCTCTCTAATTCTGTCAGTCAATATGTCTTTCAGCTTACTTCGCGACCGATGTTATTGGTCAAAGATGATGTAGACATCAAAAAAATTAATAAGATTATGGTGGGATACGATAACTCGCCTCCCGCTCAAGCATCGCTTAAATTAGCTCTGTCGATGTTACGCGATATTAAGGGTAGTCAATTACTGTTAATTCAAATTAAGTCAGATAAAAAAGCTGCCGATGCGATCGTCAATCCCGAACGCGACCCGATTTTTGCACCCGCAATTAACGAAGCTAAAAAACAAGGCGTAGCCTATAAATGTATCGTCTCAACTGGCGATCCTGGTAAGGAAATTTGTAAAGCAGCCGAAGAGTTTAATGTCGATCTAATTGCTGTCGGTTCGCCAGATCGTCGTCCTTCGATCGCGAAAAATTTACCAGATATCGATCGGTTATTAGGTAATTCTCTTTCTGATTACGTTCGCATTAAAGCTCCTTGTCCGGTACTATTGAATCGATCGGTAAGTTAGGCTTTGGGCTTGATGTGTTAGGTGTTAGAGGGTGTCTGAAAAGTCTAATTTGTTAAGCGTAAACCCTAGAAATCCCCCCCATCCCATCTCTCTTGAAAAGGTGCTCTACTTGGGCTTCACCTTCTCCTAACGGAGACGCTACGCGAATGGACGGGTTCCCCGTCAAAAAGGGTGAGACAAGACAGCGGCGTTTTTATATCTCCTGTCGGAGAGGCTCCGCCAACGGGGGTTCCCCCCGAATAAGAAAACGACAAGACAGCGGCTCACTTTTGGGCGGGTTCCCCGTCAAAATAAGTGAGACAAGACAGGGGGAACCCCAAGACCGCACTTTTCGCTCCCATCTCCCAAAAACATCCACCTTTGGGAATAGAACCAAAATCTTGTGCCTCTCTCATCGGGAAGTTGGCTCGGAGTAGTAATTAGCGGTTGAATAGAATCGATCGGTTAGAAATGCTGCCGCGAATTTTAACTCGGTTTAGCTGCCATCTAAATTTTACTCCGAACAAAAGGGAACAGAGCGATGTTTGTATTTAGGTCAATTTTTCTCAGCGATGCCGCCACTTTACTCGCGCAAGTCGATCCGATTCGTCAGACGACGATCGCTTTTTCTGGGCCGCAGTTTTTTACGGCTTTAGTTGCTGGCTTGTTTTTGACGTTTGGATTTCAGATGCTGCTGACCAATTTTTCGGTGGCGGCGGGGATGTCGGTATTGAGTTTGTCGGCGCACGACCATAAATCAGAGCGCAGTTCTTCATCTGGCAGTACGATTAATACGATCGGAACGGCGGTGGGAATCTGGACGTTAGTAACGGTGAGCATCGCTCTGTTTTTTGCTTGTTTGCTGGCTGTAAAGCTGAGTTTGGTGAGTAGTAGCGTCTTGGGCGCGACTGTGGGACTGGCAATTTGGGCGGCTTATTTCTCGATTTTAATCTGGATTAGCTCCACGACTGTTGGTTCGCTCGTCGGCTCGGTGGTAAATACGGCGACTAGAGGGTTTCAAGCTGTCTTCGGCACGGCAACAGCCGCGCTGGGAGCCAAAGCGGCTAGTTCCGAACTGGTGTCATCGGCAGAAGCTGTTGCTGCTGCCGTCCGGCGCGAAATGACTGCCTATATCGATCCGCAAGATGTAAAAGCTTCTTTTCAAGATTTGGTCGGTAAGGTAAAATCGCCAGAACTAGATGTTAAGGGATTGCGAGCCGAATTTGAAAAAATGCTCAAAGATTCGGAATTGAATAAGGTTGTGGATAAAGACCATTTACCCACCCTCAGCCGGGACACATTTGAAAGTCTGCTCAAAGAACGCACCGATCTTTCACCCCGCGATGTTAAAAAGATTGTCGATGAATTAGATCGATCGTGGCAGGGGACGATGGGTGGTTTAAAACCCGGTGGAAAAATCGGACAAATGCTCGATTTAGTTAAGTCGGCGAAACCCCAAGACTTACTCTCCGGCGGCTTTGCCCAGCAACTCGACCAGATGACAAAAGAGCTGGGACATGGTGAAAATTCCAGCCAGTTCGAGCAGATTGCGGGTACCTTAATGGGCATAATTTTAGGTCGGGTAGATTTATCCGATTTGGATGTTGAAAAAATTAAAGGACAGATTAAAACGGCTGGATCTACCATCCAAACTCAAGCCGAAAAAGTAGTTGACAAAACGCCACCATTATCGCCCGGTGCGAGTGCGATTCGATCGGACGTAGAGCATTATTTACGCGATACCTACTCTTGGCAACTCACCCCCGATCGGATCGAGCAGGAATTTCGTGACAGGCTCTACGACCCCAATGCCAATGCTAGAACCATTCGCCAAAGTCTAGAAGCCCTCGCCCCCGCTGAATTTAGCGCAATTTTACAATCGCGCGGCGTATTTACCCAAGCTCAAATCGCCGACATTACAGGCAGTCTCGATCGCGTTCGCCAGCAGGTATTAGCCCAAGTCCGCGCCACCGAATCCGCCGGAATGCTCGCCAACATGCAAGCGCAGATCGATCGCTACTTCCAATCGACCCCAAAAGAGCAGCTCCTCGCTCCGGCGGCTAGCACGGAATTTAAGGCACTATTAATCGATGCCGATGCCGATCCGCAAGAATTACACGAGCGGCTCTCACAGCTCCAGCAAAGACCCTTAACCAGTCTTCAGCAACGCGCCGATCTGACCCCAGCCGAAAAGTCACAAATCGCCCAAACCCTCAACCCGATTTTAACTGTCGCGATCGCCGATACCGAAGGACTCCAGCAGGGCATTAAAACCAGAGTATCCACTCAATGGGAGCAAGTTCGCGACTACCTTCGCAATACGGGTAAAGACGAACTCAATCCCGAAAGCATCGAGCGCGACTTCCAAAAGCTGCTCGACGACCCGCAAGGCGGCTTACACGACATCAAACATCGGGCGAATAGTTTCGATCGCGATACTCTCGTTCAACTGCTTTCCCAGCGTAAAGATCTCAACCCAGACCAAGTAAATAATATCCTCGATCGGGTCGAATCTAACTGGAAAAAAGTTACCCACACCCCAGCCGCGATCGCCGATAAAGCCAAAGCCCAGTATGAAGATACCACCAGCGCGATCGCCGATTATCTGCGCCGGACGGGTAAATCGGAACTCAATCCCGACGGCATCAAACGCGATCTAACAACTCTGCTTCAAGACCCCAAAATGGGAGTAGAATCAATTCGCGATCGCTTGAGTCAGATCGATCGGGATACCTTAGTGCAGATGCTCCGCCAGCGGGACGATCTCACCGAAGCCGAAGCCAACGCGGCGATCGATCGGGTACAGGATACGATTCGGCAAGTTCTCCGCACCCCGCAGCGGTTAGCCATGCGCGCTAAATCCAAAGTTACCGATTTCCAAACTACCCTCGAAGATTACCTTCGCAACACCAACAAACAAGAACTCAACCCCGAAGCCATCGAGCGCGAGTTGAGCTTACTGCTCAAAGATCCGCGACTGGGTTTAGAACAATTGAGCGACAGACTCGCTCATGTCGATCGAGCGACCGTTATCGCATTGTTGTCCCAACGGCAAGATATATCTGAAGCCGAAGCCGCGCAAATTGTCGATCGAGTCCTCGCCGTGCGCGACAGGTTTAACCATCAACTCGAAGCCATTAAAGCCAAAATGCAATCGGTTATCGACGGCATTCTGGGCAAAGTTCGCGACTATCTCAATGCCTTAGAACGTCCCGAACTCAACTACGATGGCATTAAAACCGACGTGCAACAACTTTTCGACGATCCTAACGCCGGATTCGACGCACTCCGCGACAGACTCTCGCATTTCGATCGCGATACCTTAGTCGCCGTCATCAGTTCGCGGGACGATATCTCTCAAGCCGATGCCAACCGACTGATCGATCGTGTCGAACAAGTTCGCACCGATCTCTTGCGCCGAGCCGAGCGCATCCAAACCCAAATTCAATCTCGTCTAGACGATCTCAAGTCTCAAGCCCAAGCCCAAGCCGAAGCTACCCGCAAAGCCGCAGCCACCGCCGCCTGGTGGTTATTTGCCACCGCCTTCACCTCTGGTATCGCCGCCGCCACCGCCGGATCGATCGCTGTTACTCCGATGATTTCAATTGGGTAGGCTTTAGGCTTTAGATTTTAGGTTTTATAGGAAAATCCCCTCCTCGGAGGCTACCGTGTATACACAAGTCCGCTAGGCTTCGTTTCTAGATTCCGAATCCCCCAAACCCCCTTCCGCACCCGATCGAAGATCTACCAAAAGATAGATACCCGATCGGGTGCGATTTTGCTAAAATTTGGCAATCCTTAATATACAGCATAAATAGAGGAAAATATGGCGATCGAACGTGGTTCTAAAGTTCGGATTCTCCGCCCAGAGTCTTACTGGTTTCGGGAAGAAGGAATTGTAGCGGCAGTGGATAAAAGTGGGATTAAATATCCGGTCATCGTGCGGTTTGAAAAAGTAAATTATGCAGGTGTCAACACCAATAATTATGCAGTGCACGAATTACAAGAAACAGCCGCTCCGACTAAAAAAACGCAATCGACTGCGGCTGCTGGCGGCAAGCAAACTACCATCGATCCAGCAACTCGTCGTACCGGACAAGGTGACATGAAAGCCGATGTCAGACCTGGCGCAGAAGCAGAATCCGCAGCAACAGATAGCACCTTTGTTGAAGGTTCCCCCAATCAGGGTACGGAAGCTCGATAAATCGAGTATTAGATTTGTGGGATGAATTTGTAGAACTAACATCAACCAATAATTAGACCGTCCTGCATCACGGTTTTGCGGTGAGTTTGGGCGGCAATCTCTGGTTCGTGGGTAATAATTACGATCGCGATGCCTTGGTTGTTGAGGTCTGTAAGTAACTTCATCACATCTTGAGTTGTGTGAGTATCTAATGCGCCAGTCGGTTCATCAGCGAGAAGGAGGGCAGGTTGATTGACTAACGATCGCGCAATTGCCACCCGCTGCTGTTGTCCGCCGGATAGTTGACTGGGACGATTGAGTAATCGATCGCCCAATCCTACTCTAGTCAATGCCTAATCAAGACAGCGTTCCGCTCCTCAACCTACCGTGTATACACAAGTTTGGATAAAAGCGAAAACCCTAGAAATCCCCCTGTCTTGAAAAGGTGCTTTACTTGCGGCTCGCCTTTGGACGGGTTCCCCGTCAAAAAAGGCGAGACAAGACAGGGGAAACAAGCGACGTTTGTGGGGGTAAGGTCGAGGGGAGTGTTACCACTCCGCCCCTCCTATCCGAAACCGAACATGAAACTTTCACTTCATTCGGCTACTCAACGTG
>NZ_JANPLS010000283.1:0-8642 GCF_031422475.1 Chamaesiphon sp. VAR_48_metabat_403 | reverse complement strand
CGTACCAATTACCAAACCCGTGAGTGGTGCGGCAATGGGACTAATTAAAGAAGGCGAAGAAGTCCGGATTCTCACTGATATCCAGGGAATCGAAGACTTCCTCGGCGACATGGACTTTAAAGTTGCAGGTACCGATACGGGTATCACCGCACTGCAAATGGACATGAAAATCAGCGGTTTACCGATGGTGACTATCGCCGAAGCCATTAATAAAGCACGTCCCGCCCGCTTACATATTCTAGAGAAAATGTTAGCTGCGATCGACAAACCCCGCGAAGAACTCTCACCCTTTGCACCACGCTTACTCACCTTCAAAATCGAGCCAGAACTCATCGGCTTGGTCATCGGCCCTGGCGGTAAAACCATCAAAGGGATTACTGAAGAAACCGGAGCTAAAATCGACATCGATGATGATGGTACTGTAACTGTTTCCGCGATCGATAATGAGAAAGCCAAACGCGCGATCCAAATCGTCCAAGGCTTAACCCGCCGCCTCAACGAAGGCGATGTCTATGCCGGACGCGTGACCCGAATTATTCCAATCGGTGCCTTCGTGGAGCTGCTACCGGGCAAAGAAGGGATGATCCACATCTCCCAACTCGCCGATTATCGCGTCGGTAAAGTCGAAGATGAAGTCGGTGTTGGCGATGAAGTGATCGTTAAGGTGCGCGAAATCGATAATAAGGGACGTGTCAATCTAACTCGCCTCGGTATTCATCCCGATGAAGCAGCAGCGGCAAGAAAGGGTTAGGTTGTAATAGGTTTCGTAAACCTGACCCACCCCGCCCTACGGGCACCCCTCCCAAAAGGGGATTTTTCAATCTAGAGCTTACTCTTAAAGTCCCCTCCTCGGAGGGGTGCCCGTAGGGCGGGGTGGGTAGATCTTCGCAGTAAACAATCTAATTGAATTTCGTGTGACGATACCAGTCCGATAATTTTGTCAGGCTGGTATTTTAGTAGAGATTTCCAACATGCTATGACACTTTTATCAGAGGCTCTAGATCGAATATTAAATTGGTTGCACGCACAACAACGCCAACATCCTAAAATACATCGGTATCGGTATTGGCGTGAAGATGCAACTATATCGATCGACGCTCGATTATATCCTCAAATGAGACCAGGTTTATCACTATCGGAAATTGCCGAAATTTCTAAGGATTTACCAGAGCCATTACCGCCAGAAATAATAGAGTTATATCAATGGAGAAATGGCGGTATATCCGATCGAGATCTGTCGAATTGGTTGTTCAATTTTGGTGAAGGATTTGGATCTCAATGTGCAGCCAATTTACTAGATTTACAATCTGCTGTTAATAGCTATCGAGCTGTAAGAAGTAATCTTCTCAAAGATGTAACCGTAGATAACTTATTAACTAATCGTTATCATAACAATTCAATAGAATTATTTTATGCACCAGAATGCGTAGAGGGATATATGGTGATGAATCAAAATAGAAAATCCTATCCTATTGTGTTTTGGGATTTTAAAGGTGGCGGAGATACTGTTTATTCAAAATATGCCAGCTTGACAGATATGATGGTGACAATTGCTGAATGTTATGAAAATGCTTGCATGTTAGACGATCGAGGGCGACTAATTCAAAACAACGATAAAATCTGGGAAATCTGGAGCAAACATAATGCTTGTTACTGGATAGACTTATCGCTGCGAAATATCGACCTAATTCAAAATAAGTTTTCTCCATATATCTGCGACGATCGATTATCTCTGACAGTTATTTCAGAGCTAGTAGATACATTGAAATTTTCTCAAGATATCAGATTGGTAAAAGTATTGAGTAGTTTTTTAAACAATTCTCCAGCCGATCCAGACAAAGATCGCCAATTAAAACATAGTGCAGCTATGTATTTAAGTAGTGTAGGTGGCAGTCAAGCCGTAGAATTTTTACTGCCAATTCTCAAGCATAATTATTGGGAAAATCGTTATTTGACAATAGTCGCTTTAGGGCAAATCAAAGACGATCGATCGATTCCAGCTTTAATCGATTGTCTGCAAGACGAACATGAAAGTGTCAGAAAAGAAGCTCGAATGGCTCTCGATCGCATTCAAGTCGGAGATGGAGAAGTTGCAGGATTCCGAAGTAATCCTGCGGTATCTTTTATAGAATCGCAATATCGCTTACAAGGAATCGATCTGTATGAAAAGACTGGTCTCATAACACCCCCGACAAATACCGATGGAGAGACACTATTTTTTGATTCAGACGATCGTTAGCAATGCTCGATCTATTCTGTATCGAGACGGACTATTTGATTTTAACTAGCCACGATCGCGTAATCGCTCGATTAACTCCATTGCCTGAGCACTCCAAATTTGAACGTTACGTCCGAATCTCTGGGCTTTGGCTGGAATTGTATTAGTAAAAGCACGAATCTTAGCTTTAGCAACATCGAATAGCTCGATCGTGCGTGCTTGCCAAGTTTTTTCGATCGTTTCTACGACTGGTAGATTTGATGGCGTTGAGTTAGGCGGATTTTGGGCGATTTGCGTTGGCGGTGCTGGAATTGCAGGCGAAGCTGCTGGGGTGGGATTTACTGGTTTTACTGGTGGAGATTGCGCGATCGACTTATCTGCTAAATTGACTGGGGGCGTAACGATCTCGATTTTTGATGGCTCCCGATTGGATGTCGGTGCATTAGTAGGAGCGGGAATGACAATGGCAATCGGTTCTGGATGAGCTGGTGGCGAATTTTTGGCTAGATCGGGGATTGCGGGTGGAATTGGATCGGGTTTAGCCACTGGAGTGGGTGCGGTGGCTACTATTGAAGGCACTGGTACGATAACGATCGGTGTCGGTGTTGGTGCGATACTCGGTATGGTGACGATCGGTAATTGTGCTGGATTAGGTACTCGATCTTTTGGTGTTGGAGTTGGCTCTGCAACTGGCTGGGGTGCGATTTTGACGATCGATGCTGGCTCTCGATCGGGATTAGGAGTAGGTAGCGTTTTCGCGATCGGTTCTGGGATTACAATTGGGCTGGGGCTGGGTTTAACTCTTGCTGGTGGCGCAATCGGGCTGGGACTCGGCACGACTATCTGTGCTGGATTGCCTCCCACATGAGCATTTGGCTTAGTCTCAGGCGATGGTAAGCTGACGATCGGTGTTGTTGTTGGCTGGATGATTGGTAACGGTGCGATCGATGGTGTCGGCGTTGGTAATGGGGATGGTTGAATCGCTATATATTCGGGATCTACTAGCGTCCGTGCGAGATTGGGACTGAGTTCGCCCCCAATTAATTTCGCCAGCGCGTCCTTATTTTGCGGATCGTAAGTAAAAATCGATAAAGTATCGTTATAGACATTAGGAATCGGGTTACCGCGATCGTCTACTAGCTCCAATCTCACCCAGTTTTTACCTTTTTTAAAACCTTGCAAATAGATCGGTGCCCATCGATCTAGGCTAAATTGTTGGTCGTTGACTGTCACTCTGACGCGCCAATTTGGTAAACTTTCCACGCCGCCTGGCGCAATTGGACGATCGGGAATATTGGTTAAATAATAATCTAACATCATCGGCTCGGCACCATAAGTCCCCGCCGGACGACTATATGTAAGTAACGGTTTTTGCAGATCGGGATGATTTTCCGCCGTTTTGGTTAAGACATGAAATGTCACCAAATCGAATGCGCCCTGATTTTTGAAACTTTCATGCCAGGGACGCGACGCAAATACACGCAAAGTGTGGGTTCCAGCCGCTAAATTTTTAAAAACCAAGGGTTGGCTCAGATCGTATACGCCTTGGTAAGTCTGTTTGTCGAGAATGACATGTAAATGATTGCCCAACCCAAGTTCGGGCTGTTTGAATAGCGGTAAATCGCTCACCTTTAACTTGACAGTGACGAGATCGTCGGTCAAGATCTCATCTGGTTTCGGATTGATAATCTTTACCTGCGGCTGATATTTGTCTAGGCTTGGAGCTAATTGCGAGATACTTACTGGTGTATTAACTTCTGCTAATGGCCCATCGTTATTGGCAACTGACGTAAAAGTATCAGCAGGCTCGATCTCGATCTTTTCGGTGGTAGATGGCACGCCGCAACTGGCGATCCCCACGGTCAACATCAGTACCAGAAACGATCCTACTAGCAATTGAGAAACTAATTTCCACTTCAGATTCGCTCTTAACACCCGCACCTCTGCTTCCCAAGTTACTAGTTTGCACTGCCTATTTTACTAGGGTTGGTAAGTTTTTAAACGATTTCAACTTGGATCGATCGCCCACAGATCCAAATTCGATCGATTGTAACTATTCCTAAATCTTACCTGAGAGACGATTCTCCCTTGAAGACGCTACGCGAACGACCCATTCGTTCATGATTTTTCTGGCTGCATTTTTCCAGTTGAGAACCAAATTACTTCCATCCGAGCGTTGCGGGTCGATCCTTTTATATCGATATGTAACTAAATTCTGACGATCGGATTAGCATACATCCACAAAACCTAAAAGATTACTGCTGTTAGAATTATTTACAAGCATTACCTGAAGCTACTTTCCGGCAATTATTAAGTTTATTTAAAAAAAATGTATTAGGCTTGACTTTTAAGCCAATTTCAACCAGCTAAGATCGATATAAGCATCTTGGAGAGCGACTTTGAATTATTGTTAACGAATGGTGAATATCGGTCTGCCATGAACCTATAATTCATCAACAGAGGTACCGCGAAACCAAACTTGTTTTGTCGATGCGAGTACGGCTAAGAACTGGAAGCTCCCCAGGGATGTCATTCAGAGATTTAGCAAAGTTTTTGGCTCCGTTAAACTAAAAAAAATGGGCACTCACAGTTGGGTATCACCTCGTTCCTTGTCTAGAGAGGAGAATCCTCATGACAATTAGTCCGCCAGAGCGGGAAGCAAAAGTAATCGTTGACAAAGATCCAGTTCCTACTTCTTTCGAGAAGTGGGGTAAACCGGGGCATTTCGATCGATCCTTATCGAAAGGACCAAAAACCACTACGTGGATTTGGAATCTTCATGCCAACGCACATGATTTCGACAGTCACACCAGTGACCTAGAAGATGTTTCACGCAAAATTTTCAGTGCTCACTTCGGACATCTCGCCGTCATATTTATATGGTTGAGCGGGATGTATTTCCACGGTGCCCGTTTCTCCAATTATGAAGCGTGGCTGACTAACCCCACTGGCATTAAACCCAGTGCCCAAGTCGTCTGGTCGATCGTCGGTCAAGACATCCTCAATGCCGACGTTGGTGGTGGCTTCCACGGGATTCAAATTACCTCTGGTCTCTTCCAAATGTGGAGAGGTGCTGGTATTACCAACTCCTTCCAGTTATATTGCACGGCTATTGGCGCGCTCGTCATGGCTGGGTTAATGCTCTTTGCTGGTTGGTTCCACTATCATAAACGCGCTCCTAAGCTGGAATGGTTCCAGAACGTGGAGTCAATGATGAACCATCACTTAGCTGGTTTATTAGGTTTGGGGTCTCTTAGTTGGGCAGGTCACCAAATCCATGTATCTTTACCAATTAACAAGCTGCTGGACTCTGGTGTAGCTGCCAAAGATATTCCCTTACCCCATGAATTCATCTTGGATTCAACCAAGATGGCAGAACTGTATCCCAGTTTTGCTAAGGGTCTGACCCCATTCTTTACTTTGAATTGGTCAGAATATGCAGACTTCCTCACCTTCAAAGGCGGTCTCAACCCTACTACTGGCGGTCTATGGTTATCCGATCAGGCTCACCATCACTTAGCAATTGCGGTGCTATTCATCGTTGCTGGTCATATGTACCGGACGAACTGGGGCATCGGTCACAGTATGAAAGAAATTTTAGAAAATCATAAAGGGCCATTTACTGGCGAAGGCCATAAAGGTCTATATGAAATTCTTACTACTTCTTGGCACGCTCAATTAGCTATTAACTTGGCAATGTTGGGATCTTTGAGCATCATCGTGGCACAACACATGTATGCGATGCCTCCCTACCCTTACCAAGCTACTGACTACGCGACTCAGTTATCGTTATTCACACACCATATGTGGATTGGTGGCTTCTGTGTCGTCGGTGGTGCCGCTCACGCAGCAATCTTCATGGTTCGGGATTACGACCCCGCAATGAACCAGAACAATCTACTCGATCGGATGTTGCGTCACCGCGATGCAATTATCTCCCACCTAAACTGGGTATCGATGTTCTTAGGTTTCCACAGCTTCGGTCTGTACATCCACAACGACACCATGCAAGCATTGGGTCGCCCCCAAGACATGTTCTCGGATAAGGCAATTCAACTGCAACCCGTATTCGCTCAGTGGGTACAAGGTTTGCATACTGCTGCGGCTGGTAATACAGCACCAAACGCGCTTCAAACAGCCAGTCTTGCTTTTGGTGGCGACACCTTAGCAGTCGGCGGCAAAGTGGCAATGATGCCGATCGTGTTAGGTACGGCGGACTTTATGGTTCACCACATCCACGCTTTCACCATTCATGTCACCGTTCTCATTCTCCTTAAAGGTGTCTTATTCGCCCGTAGCTCTCGGTTAATTCCCGATAAAGCTAATTTGGGCTTCCGCTTCCCTTGCGACGGCCCCGGTCGGGGTGGTACCTGCCAAGTTTCAGGTTGGGATCACGTCTTCCTCGGTCTATTCTGGATGTACAACTCCCTCTCGATCGTCATCTTCCACTTTAGTTGGAAAATGCAGTCGGATGTGTGGGGAACTGTGGCACCAGATGGCACCGTGTCTCACGTTACTGGCGGTAACTTTGCTGCTAGTGCGACGACAATCAACGGTTGGTTGCGTGACTTCTTATGGGCACAGGCTTCTCAAGTCATCAACTCCTACGGTTCGGCATTGTCCGCCTACGGTTTGATCTTCTTGGGCGCGCACTTCATCTGGGCGTTCAGCTTGATGTTCCTGTTCAGCGGTCGCGGCTACTGGCAAGAACTAATCGAGTCGATCGTTTGGGCGCACAACAAGCTCAACTTTGGGCCAGCCATTCAGCCTCGCGCTCTGAGCATCATCCAGGGTCGTGCTGTCGGTGTAGCTCACTATCTCCTCGGAGGTATCGCTACTACCTGGGCGTTCTTCTTGGCTCGATCGATCTCGATCGGCTGATGAACCGATGTTTGTTATCGGTGACAGGCGATGGGCTTAAACGTCCGCAATCGTTACCGATCGAGTCTGGAACTGCTAGACTCGGCACCATCACTAAACATGATGCTAATCAATGCCACACGAGGTGGTTACAGTTAGCATCATCTCTACTGTAATCATCTCGTCCGTCCGTAAGGAAACCCGATCGAAAAACTATGGCAACTAAATTTCCCAAATTTAGCCAAGACCTCGCACAAGATCCGACCACCCGTCGGCTCTGGTACGGGATTGCCACGGCTCACGACTTTGAAAGCCACGATGGCATGACTGAGGAAAATCTTTACCAAAAGATTTTTGCAACTCACTTCGGTCATCTCGGCATCATCTTCCTCTGGGCTTCTGGTAATCTGTTCCACGTAGCTTGGCAAGGCAACTTTGAACAGTGGATTAAAGATCCGCTCAACGTCAGTCCGATCGCTCATGCAATTTGGGATCCCCACTTCGGGCAACCCGCCGTTGATGCTTTTACCCAAGGTGGCGCATCTAATCCAGTCAATATCGCTTACTCTGGTGTTTACCAATGGTGGTATACGATCGGAATGCGATCGAACGATGACTTGTACATGGGGTCGATCTTCTTGCTCCTCCTCGCTTCAGTCATGTTGTTCGCTGGTTGGTTGCACCTTCAGCCCAAATTCCGTCCCAGCTTGTCTTGGTTCAAGAATGCTGAGTCTCGCCTCAACCACCACTTAGCTGGATTGTTTGGCGTGAGTTCACTCGCTTGGACTGGTCACTTAGTCCACGTTGCCATCCCCGAATCTCGCGGTCAGCACGTCGGTTGGGACAATTTCTTGAGCACGTTACCTCACCCAGCAGGGTTACAACCCTTCTTCACAGGTAACTGGGGCGTATATGCCGAAAATCCCGATACCGCGCAACAGATGTTTGGGACTTCCCAAGGTGCTGGCACGGCAATCTTGACTTTCTTAGGTGGCTTCCACCCTCAGACTCAATCCTTGTGGTTGACTGATATGGCGCACCACCACCTCGCAATTGCGGTGATTTTCATCGTAGCTGGGCATATGTACCGGACCAACTTTGGAATCGGTCATAGCATTAAGGATATTCTTAACGCTCACAAAGCACCCAGTGGAAAAATGGGTGAAGGTCATAAAGGTCTTTATGATACTGTTAACAACTCCCTGCACTTCCAACTAGGCTTGGCACTGGCTTCGTTAGGTGTGGTCACTTCCTTGGTGGCTCAACACATGTACTCCATGCCGCCTTATGCGTTCTTGGCACAGGACTTTACCACCCAAGCCGCACTTTACACCCACCACCAGTATATTGCTGGTTTCCTAATGGTTGGTGCCTTCGCTCACGGTGCGATCTTCTGGGTACGGGATTACGACCCAGAGCAAAACCGCAACAACGTTCTAGCCCGGATGTTAGAACACAAAGAGGCAATTATCTCTCACTTGAGTTGGGTGTCTCTGTTCCTCGGATTCCATACCCTCGGTCTTTACGTTCACAATGATGTCGTAGTTGCCTTTGGTACGCCTGA
>NZ_JANPLS010000282.1:0-3324 GCF_031422475.1 Chamaesiphon sp. VAR_48_metabat_403 | reverse complement strand
GTATAGAATCCAGATTCGATCGACCTGTCCTAGAATCTGCCAAAACTGCTGGACATATGCGCCAATCGTAGGCAGCATATATCCTCTTGGTCGAAACGGATGGGATTACCAATCTCTTGGGGCATCGTCCAGATCGAAACTTCGATCGAGTGAGTTTTATGCGAGGTCAAACAATAAGATTTCAGCAATGGCATCGGTCGTCAGTTCTAGCCGTTCTGGACTGTTGATTTGCACGCCATCGCCTGCTCGCAATGATTCGCCATTGAGCGTCACGATCCCCCGTGCTACTTGAATCCAGGCAAAGCGATCGCTCCCCATTTCAAAAGTAATCCGCTCGCCCGATGACAGAACTGAAACATAAAGGTCAATATCTTGATGAATTAGGACAGAACCTTCTCGCCCGTCTTTTGAAGCCACGAGCCGCAGTTTGCCTTGCTTTTCTGCTAGGGGAAAATTGCGCTGGTCGTAGCGAGGGGTGATGTTTTGTCGATCGGGCAGCATCCAAATTTGCAATAAGTGGACGGGTTCAGTATCCGAATTATTAAATTCACTGTGTTGAATACCAGTACCTGCACTCATGATTTGGACATCACCTGGGCGAATCACCGAGCCAGTCCCCAGCGTATCTTTGTGCGCCACTTCTCCCTCTAAAACATAAGTGAGAATTTCCATATCCCGATGTCCGTGCATCCCGAATCCTGCACCAGGAATCACGCGATCGTCGTTAATGACTCGCAGCGAACGAAATCCCATCCGATTGGGATCTTGAAAGTCACCAAATGAAAACGTATGGTAGCTATCTAGCCAGCCATTTTGAATATGTCCTCGGAAATTGCGGTCGTGAATTGTGTGGATAGTTGTAGTAATCATTTAATTACCTCTGATGTGAGTGAATTTAGTAACTCTATAAAAGGCCACTGGTACAGCAGTGAAAAAGGGAATCAGTTAATCTCCCTTTTTCCATCTCGACGCGCTCCTATTGGGATGGTCAGTCCTTGAGAAACGACAGCAGATCGGCATTGAGGAGATCTTTATGGGTGTCAGGCAATCCGTGAGGTGCGCCGGGATAGATTTTTAGGGTGGCATTTTTCACGAGTTTCGCGGCAGCGATCGCAGCGGCTGTAATTGGCACAACCTGGTCATCGTCGCCATGAACGATTAGTGTTGGCACGTCAATTTTTTTGAGATCCTCCGTGAAGTCGGTTTCAGAGAAAGCTTTGATGCAATCAAATGTGTTCTTGTGTCCCGCCTGCATCCCCTGGAACCAGAACGAGTCTATCGCGCCCTGCGAGATTTTTGCACCCGGACGGTTGAAGCCAAAGAACGGCCCACTGGCAATGTCCTGATAGAGCTGCGCTCGATTCGCGAGAGAACCCGTACGAATTCCATCAAACACCTCGATTGGCAGTCCGTCGGGATTGCGCTCTGTCTTGAGCATCAGTGGTGGAACGGCAGAGATTAGTGCGGCTTTGGCGACTCGTGCTGCGCCGTGGCGACCGATATAGCGTGCTACTTCACCGCCGCCAGTGGAGTGTCCGATTAGTGTGGCGTTATTGAGGTCGAGATGCTCGAGGAGTTCCGCTAGATCGTCAGCATAGGTGTCCATGTCATTGCCATTCCAAGGTTGGCTCGACCGTCCATGTCCGCGACGGTCATGTGCGATGCAGCGGTAGCCGCGATCGGCGAGGAACAACATCTGCGATTCCCAAGCATCCGCACTCAAGGGCCAACCGTGGCTAAAAACAATCGGCTGTCCCGCACCCCAATCTTTGTAGTAAATCTGTGTACCGTCTTTAGTTGCGATCGTACTCATGTTGTGACTCCTAGTATATATTGGGCTAAAAGTTTCTCAGTCTGGGTTTAGTTCGGATTCTCTGTTTATTTTAGTTAATGAATAATTAATTAATGACAGTTTTTTTTGCCATACATTCAGTTTGCAAGATTCATCGAAATTTGACCACTCAAGATCCACCAGTTAAGCTTTAAAATAATTATTTATAATTAAAACTTTGTTATTTGCAGGTGCCAACCCGATCGAGCGTTTGAAGTCGGGCATTGGGGATAATTTCCGAGCATAAATTGTCATCGCGGTTTGCTTCAACAGCTAGCCAAGCCACTACATTCCGCACGTAAGCGTGAATATCCGCCAGGGCAGATGGTTCTGTTTGCATCCCGTCTCCCGCTAGTTCGGTCACGAAGCTCGGACATCCCTGCGCGACACTCCAGTTGTAGTCGGCAAAGTGGTGAAAGGTTGATTGAGCGATAACTCGTCCGGTTTCGCCATCTGGCTCAAGTACAACCACCAAATTGAACGAGCGTCCGGTGATACCACTGGTACCAGTGGCAATCGCCCGTGCCTTACTTCCGGCTGGAACGCCGACGGCTCCTTCGTGCGGGTGGGCTGGAAACAACTCGATCGCGCCAGAGGGCGAAGCAGGATTGCGGAACAGCGGATGAATTGGCTCGACTGGAGTAATCCGCTGATAATCGCCATTGCGCCCTGAATGATAGTTGGGCCAAGAAATCGTGGGGGTGCCCGTATCATCGATGCAATGCTGCGATGGATCTGGATCGAGATGTCTGGATTGGAAAAAGTGGAGTGCCCCAATCTCACCCAAGCCGCACAAACTGATGCCCAGATCCTGATGGTCGCGGGTGGTTAAAATGCCCCCGCCACTGCGGTGAAAGGCAGTAATACCCGCACAATCGTTGCTACTGAGTCCGTCACCCGTATCTAAGGCAAACAACCATAGCTCGTCGAAATCGGCATCACCTAAAGTACTCAAGATCGGGTCGTCACCGTTGGCATTGAGTTGACGATCGCGTGCTACTACATCGCAAGCCGGATTGCCATCATCATCTGTGAGTGAAACGAGGTAATCACGCAACATCGACAGCCGATCGATCCCCCAATCGTCATTAATAGAGGGCACTGTAGTCTGTAACAAGATCCGAATTGGTTTTGACATAAAACTACTCCCAATCTGAGGGTTAAGTGCCTGGGTTCCCTGAACCACGAGATACCAGGCGGAGATTATCTTCTTCTAACTTGTCCGATTAAATTGGAGCTTCTGGCCATTCCTCCACTAGCTTTTGAGCCGTATAAGCAGCCCAAGTTTGCTGAGATTGCTCTGCTTGATACCGATCGTAACTCTGGCTAAGAAATTGGCTCAGTCGTTCTCCTGAGATTGCTCTGTTTAGTACTTTTGCTATGCCTCGATCGAGCGCATCGTTTGCATACCAAATTGCCCAATCCCGATCGTAAATTCCATTCAAAATTGTTTGTTCAAACTGACCATGTGCTTGTTCAGTTTGACTCACTAG
>NZ_JANPLS010000281.1:0-36817 GCF_031422475.1 Chamaesiphon sp. VAR_48_metabat_403 | reverse complement strand
CTGCTAACACCATCAGTCGTGCGTCCACTCATTTCATCTGCTTCGAGCTGATAAATCGCGATCGTTTCCGCACGTCCCCACGAGTCAGTCCAAGTCCGATTAATTGCTGGCGAAAGATTGGCATCGCGCTGTTTGACTAGTACCATCACTCGATCGATTTCTGGTTTCGCCGTAACTTGTTTGGCTTTACCCATGACGATTATCGTTCCGATAGGCTACGCCAACGCGCTCCGCCAATGTTCGGGGCCATGTAACTCTTCAACCTGCAAACAAACATCGGGATCTACGTCGATATCATGAGTCTTCATCCCCACAGTTGTAAATAGGTAAATATTGCTATTTTCGAGATAATAATGCATCGGCATCACACAAGGTTTACCCGCATGGATAAAGCCCAAATGACCGTACCCGACTTTGTGTAGCAATTCGTGAATTTCATCTTGTCCCATTTCATCGATATCTAGCACGATTTTTTCCTACTGTAAATTTTCATCCTTATTGTGCGATCGAGCTGCTAATTTGGAATGTTAAAACATCTTCGATCGACGTTCTGATTGTATAAGACTCTGCTAATAAATAAATCGCTAAATAGATAGATTTATTAAGGCAGTTAGAGAGTATTCAAAAAGTAGTTGTAGTTGTAGCTGTAGCTGGGTTGAGAGCAACGCGAAACCCAACACACTCGCAGATTACCTCCGGTAGGCTGTGCCTACGGCAGGCTACGCCAACGCCAACGATTGTGTGGATGTTGGGTTTCATTCTTCAACCCAACCTATTACCTTCTGGTATGCTATTGGTATGACGCTTCTCAATTATGTGCCCATTCTTGATGCTACGATCGCCACTGGTGCGGCGGTGACAGCCTTAGCACCCATGCAGGATGTGACGGATGTTTGCTTTATGACGACGATCGCTGAATATGGCTGTCCTGACTACTTTTTTACTGAATATTTACGGGTGCATGAGACTTCGCGCCCAGAAAAACATATTCTTAAAGCAATTACCGAAAATACTACAGGTCGCCCGATCTTCGCTCAAATGCTCGGAGAGAGCATTCCCGATCTGGTGCGGACGGCACATTTACTCAGCCATTATCCGATCGCCGGAATAGACTTAAATATGGGTTGTCCCGCGCCCAAAATTTATCGTAAGAATGTCGGTGGGGGACTGTTGCGCGATCCAGATAAGATCGATCGAATTTTAGGCGAGTTACGATCGGCTATAGCTGGACGGTTTACAGTCAAGATGCGGATCGGATTTGAGGATACCACTAATTTCGATCGCATCTTGGCATCGATCGATCGACATCAGATTGACCTATTAAGTTTACACGGTCGGACGGTTAAAGAAATGTATCACGGTACCGTTCATTACGATCTCATCGCCCATGCGGTATCGCGATTGCGATGTCCGGTATTGGCGAATGGGAATGTGACTTCGGCAGCAACCGCATTAGAAATTCTCAATTTTACCAAAGCAGGGGGAGTCTCGATCGGCAGATCTGCCATTCGTAATCCTTGGATTTTTAAGCAAATTCGTCAAGCCTTAGCAGGAGAAACAGTTGAAGTGGTGACGCTAGGGCAGGTACGCGATTATATCGATCGATTGTATCGGATGCCTAAGCTCCAAGCTACAGTATCGCGCGTCAGTCGGATGAAGATGTATCTCAATTTCATCGGACAGGGGGTAGATCCGGCGGGGATATTTTTGAAAGAAATGCGTAAGGCGCGGACTGAGACGGAGTTGTTTGCTGTTTGCGATCGCGAGTTATTAACTCATCCCGATCGGGTATTTGCCGAGAACCCATATCCAGGACTGTGGGCACGTCCGGGTTGCGAGGGATAGGGGAAAATCAGAACGTTTTGTAAGCTGGGATCTGTCCCACAAAAAAGGATGGGTCTAAATTTAGACCCATCCTTAACACTAATTCTACCTAAAAATTACATTTTGCCCATTTGAGCGGCAACTTCAGCAGCGAA
The DNA here is from genome assembly GCF_031422475.1 of Chamaesiphon sp. VAR_48_metabat_403. Taxonomy (NCBI): domain Bacteria; kingdom Bacillati; phylum Cyanobacteriota; class Cyanophyceae; order Gomontiellales; family Chamaesiphonaceae; genus Chamaesiphon; species Chamaesiphon sp. VAR_48_metabat_403. Next base: position 34,838 of record NZ_JANPLS010000281.1, on the reverse strand, counting down.
ATCAGATTCTACTTTCTCGATACCTTCACCGAGAATAAAGCGAGTAAAGCGACTGACTGTAATCTCTTCGCCCAATTGTTTGGCAGTTTGGCCGATTAATTCGGTGACACTGATATTCTGATCCTTAATGTAGGGTTGATCTACCAGGGTCATTTCTTTGAGCCGTTTGTCGATACGTCCTTGGACGATCTTTTCTTTGATATTGTCGGGTTTATTGGCAATATCATCGCGTCCCATTTCGATTTCTTTTTCCTTACTCGCGATCGCTTCAGGAATTTCACCAACATTGATATACTCAACGTTGGGACAAGCTGCAACTTGCATTGCCAAGTTCCGTGCCAAAGCTTTGAAATCGTCGCTATTTGCGACTTTTGCAGATGCACAACCGAGTTCTAGCAATACGCCAACGCGTCCGCCAGTGTGGATATAGCAATCGACAGCACCTTCGGTACCCGCTGCAATTTTATAGTTAGCCAAGCGACGCACATTGAGGTTTTCACCAATTCTGGCAATTGCCAGTTTGAGAGCCGCATCTACGGTAACATTAGGGTCGGCAGCATAAGGTTGTGCCAGTAATGCTTCAACACTATCAGCCGCAATCGCCTGTTTGGTCAAACTTTGTGCTAAAGCTTTAAAATCATCGTTCCGCGCCACAAAGTCAGTCTGACAGTTGAGTTCGATGAGTACGCCAGCTTTACCATCAGCCTGTGTGAAATTTTCCACCAAGCCTTCAGCCGTAATCCGATCTCCTTTTTTCTCAGCCTTAATTGCTCCGGATTTCCGCAACCAGTCTGCTGCTGCGTCGAGATCCCCACCTGTTTCGGTGAGTGCCTTTTTGCATTCCATCATTGGTGCGTCGGTCTTTCTCCGTAATTCTTGCACCATCTTTGCAGTTATTTCAGCCATTTTCCTTATATCTGTGTTCGAGATGGTTTTTGGTAGAGAGGTAAGGGAGTAAAGGGTAAGGGGGAAAGGGTAAGGGGGAAAGGGCAAACGACACGCATTCATCCCTTCCCCTTTCCGCTTTCCCCCAACCTCGCAATCAAATAAATAACTGCGACAACAACCCTACTCCCTACCTTCTAATTTTAGCCTTCGCTGCTTTCTTCGCCCTCAGCTTCGACTAATTCGCCTTCTTCATCGTAGTCGTCTTCGGCATCTTCGTAGCCGTCGTAAGGATCGATGTCAGCACCTTCGAGCTGACCGTGATAACCTTCATAAATCGCATCGGCGAGTTTGCCGAGGATTAGTTTAACGGAACGAATTGCATCGTCGTTGGCGGGAATTGCTACGTCAACCAAGTCGGGGTCGCAGTTGGTATCTAGTAGCGATACGATCGGAATGTTCAGCTTTTGGCATTCTAACATCGCGTTATATTCCCGTCGTTGATCGACGACAATTACGATATCGGGTACCTTCCGCATTTTTTTGATTCCGCCCAGATATTTCTGGAGTTTCGCCATTTCCCGTCGCAGTACGGAAGCTTCTTTTTTAGGTAACAAATCTAGCGCGCCGCTGGCTTCGCGACGTTCGAGATCTTTCAAGCGTTCGACGCGAGTTTTAATTGTCGTCCAGTTGGTGAGCATTCCCCCCAACCACCGTTGGTTGATGTAGGCTGCACCACAGCGACTCGCTTCTTGAGCGATAATGCCTGCTGCTTGACGTTTGGTTCCGACAAATAGAAACCGTTTGCCTTGTTCTGCGGCTGTCCGCATGTAAACATAGGCTTCTTCCATCAACTGGGCAGTTTGCACCAAGTCGATAATGTGTACGCCGTTGCGCGCAGTGAAGATGTATGGAGCCATTTTGGGGTTCCAACGTCTGGTTTGGTGTCCGAAGTGAACGCCAGACTCCATCATTTGCGCCAAGGTTACTACTGGCATAAGATTCTTTACTCCTAATCGGGTTTATCCTCCATCCAGGCTGTATTCCGCTTGCGAAACACCCGAATTCCTGAATGTGCGAATTTTTAGACAACCTTCTAATGATAGCGTAAATTGCTCGTTCTTAGGAGGTGGGAGATGGGAGTTCGGAGATGGGAGTTCGGAGAGATATTGGTGATTCTCAATCCAAAATCCAAAATCCAAAATCCAAATCAAACTGGGATAGTACACAAACAGAGGATAAATGTTTCTGTCCATTCGACGATGGCTCCGTAAGTGTCGCCAGTGTGTCCGCCGAGACGACGATGAAAATAATAGCCGATCGAGACAGCAATCGTACAACTAACAATCGATCGTAATAATAACAATAGCCAAATTTCAGGCTGTAAATAGATCTGACAGCCAGTGACAGCTAAAACGAACGCTAACCCTAGCAAAACATCTACAGGTAAATTCATCCCCTGGCGGTGAAATGCGCCCTTGCCTTGCACCTTCAGATAGGGGTATAGGGCGATCGCTAGTACTTGTCCCCAGCGACTCCAGCCTGTGGCGAGTAATAATACCCACGATCGATCTGTGGTTATTGCAGATAGGGCGCAAGTTTTGAGTAAGATGATAACTACTGCTACCATCGCCCCAAATGCCCCGGTCACGCTATCGGACATTACTATCAACCTTCTGTCTGGATCTTGCACTGCCAAGCCATCTGCGGCATCCATCGCCCCATCGAGATGCAATCCTCCCGTCCACCAAATCCAGAGTACGATAATAAAACCCGATCGAACTAATATGGGCATTTGCAGCCAATTCAAGCCCCAATCTATGCCAGCTAATCCTCCCCCTAATAACAACCCAATTACAGGTGCCCAACGCGCAATGCGGGTAAAATCTAATTGAAGTTGAGATGAAACGGGGAAGCAGGTATAAAAGGTCAGGGCAGCGAGTAGGGAGTTGAGGTTGAGTAGCACGGGTGAGGGATAGAAGATCTTAAAAATAAGTAATGCTTGAGGAATTTTTATATTAGTCGATCTAGACCATTCAATACCGATCGACAACCAGAATTCGAGCGAGTCGAAGATAGCTATGTCGTGACAAATAAAATCAGAGTATCATTCTATTCCTTATTCACTAAATGAAGACCAAGAAACAATTTGGGCAACATTGGTTGCGAAACGAACGAGTACTCGATCGCATTATTACAGCCGCCAAGATCGATCCAACCGATCGCATTTTAGAAATTGGTCCCGGTACTGGCATTCTCACCCGGAGATTAGTTACTGTTGCCAGTGCGGTGGTGGCGGTGGAAATCGATCGAGATTTGAGCGCGCTACTCGTCAAAAAGATGGGGCATCTCGACAATTTTCTATTGTTAGAAAATGACTTTCTCAATCTCGATGTCGATAGTAATTTAACTGCTTTTCCTAATTTCCAGCAAGCGAATAAAGTTGTCGCAAATATCCCTTATAATATCACTGGACCGATCCTCGAAAAACTTTTAGGTAATATCGTCCATCCAGCCGAACGACCTTTCGATTCGATCGTACTATTAGTTCAGAAAGAAGTCGGAGAGAGATTATTTGCCAAGCCGAGTACTAAAGCCTTCGGCGCATTATCGATTCGGGTGCAGTATTTAGCCGACTGCGAATTAATTTGTCCCGTTCCCGCACGCGATTTTTCGCCGCCGCCAAAAGTCGATTCGGCTGTAATTAGGCTGACTCCAAGACAGTTAAACTTGAAGGCAAATAATCCGAAAATGTTAGATAATTTAGTTAGACTTGGATTCAGTACGCGCCGAAAAATGCTGAGGAATAATCTACAAAGTGCGATCGATCGAGAAGCTTTAGTCGAATTACTTGTATCATTAGGTATCGGTGCTGAAATTCGTGCTGAAGATCTCAGTGTCGAACAATGGATTCAGTTATCTAATTTAGTAGCCGAACGAAATATTTTAATTCCGATCCAATCGGAACTACATTAGCTTAGGTTATCCAAAATCCTGTCTTGACTCGCTAAACCGTCGGGTTCCCCGACGAGCGCGAGTCGCAAAATCCAAAATGGTTCTGACTATCGACGATCGTCAAGCCATTGTTGTAATATTACCGCAGCCGCAATTCGATCGATCGTCGCTTTATTTTGAGATACTGATATTTTTGCTGCTTTCATCATTTCTTCAGCAGCATAGGAAGTCAACCGTTCGTCTATATATTCGATCGGTAATTCTATAGCTGTTGCGATTCTCCGCGCAAATTTCTGGACTTGTTTGGCTTGCGATCCGATCGTACCATCCATTGTATAAGGTAACCCCAATACCAAAATCTCTACCTGTCGCTCGGTAATAATCGCGGTTAGTTGTGCGACATCTTCTAGAAACGAAGCTCGCCAAATTGTGGTAATTCCTGTCGCCATCAATCCCAATCCATCGCAACCAGCAATGCCAATCCGCTTGCTACCGACATCTAATCCTAATGCTGCGACTCTCATGAGTGTGTAAAAATTGGGTAAGTGTATCGATTTTAGCTCATTTTTAAAAACTTTTTAGCTGTTTTATGTCCGATCGGATCTGCTAGCGATCGTCAGTGTAAGCGATTTAACAATGCTCGTCAATCACAAAAAAATAGAGACATTAACTTAATGTCTCTAGATCTAAATTATATTGAATTTATCGATCGAATGGATATCATCAGCGATTAAGCCGCTAATTCACCAACAATCTCATCTTCAGGTTTGTCGAGTAAATTCAGGGTGTTCGACCGTGGTAAAGTAAGCTCTGTCGTAGGTGCTAGCAAATTGAGAAACCTGTCAGCAATTGCATCTTGGCGACCTAAAAAGAACTGTTCCCAGTTAGCTTGAGTTGGAGCCACATGGCTGTACACTTTACATGCAGGCGATTTAGCATTATTACCAGCTAGTTCGCGTTTGACAGTAAATTGAAAAACACAGAGGCTATTGAAGCGAGCATCTTTAGCGCGTGCGGGAATTGAATTAGCGATAGCGTGACATTTAGTAACTTCGTTTACAAGTTGTTGCCAATGAAAGCTAAAACTCGCCTGGTTGGCACCTTTAGCTACATAAGCGAAGCCAATTTCATGTAATGGTTGATTTTGCTCGTCTAGTAGTAAAATTTCATAGCATTGTGCGGTACCATATTGAGCGCGATCGCTATATAATTGTTTGCTGTATTGTCCGGCGACTACGAGGCGTTCTTCTTGACGAGAAACTTGTCTGTCGAAGGCAAATAACGGCGAACGGGGGACGACTAACATCCGGGGTGATTGAATTAGTAATCCGCGTTCTTTACCACCACTATTGTATTCATAAATAATTAGTTCGCTCTCATCAACATTTTGCCAACCCGCTTTGGCCATTTCGGTTTCAGTGATAAAATAACCGCAGTCGATGGGGCCATTTTCACCTCGCAATGCTTGAATTCTGGGCAAGCGTGCGTTAGGGTTGACATATTCCGGCGCAGCGAAGCGATCTTTGACTTCGGCGGCACTCGGTACGACGAGGATTTCTTCGGTAACGTCGAGTCGTGACGATGGGGTAATATTAATTTCGTCGATCGTTGCTGTACTCCGTTGTCCATTAGTACCGGAACTTGGTTGGAGATCGGTCGTGGATGAGTATTCAGCAGTAGTGTCTTTAGTTGCTCTGGTTTTTGAGTAAGTCATAGATTCTGCTTGGGGAAGAATGTAAAAGTTCTAGGAGTAGTACTACTCATCAACCGGATCGTTAAATTACCTCGGTCGGGCTGTCGATGAGTTTGACTCAGGCTTTGCGTTTTAGGCGATCTCAGGTTAGCTGTGCCTGAGATTTATTGCTCGCCCTTGTTAGTACAAGCATATCATATTTTTTAAAAAATAGTACGCAAGATCTAAAAATATGAGACTTTTGACGTACGCATCTTGTCTGCGGCTAGAGAAGCAAATGTAATGGCTCGAAAATATTGTCGATCGGGGGTAATATCGACCCAACATTGGGAAATAGTTGTTAGGATGTTTACATCAGGGCAACACTCGCTCGCTATTGTCCGCAGGAACCATTCAGATCTCAACCGAGCGAATTTACATTTGTTTAAACATCGACAGTTAAATCCCTTGTAAATTTTCAGAGCATTGTGCTATGATAATATGTCTGGCATTATGTCAATTTTTTAAACGTGAGTTTTCCCAGGGCTAACTGTGGCAAATATTAAGTCTGCAATCAAACGTGTCGAAATCGCCGAGCGGAATCGGCTTCGCAATAAATCCCACAAGTCTGCGGTACGGACGCTGATGAAGAAATACTTCATAGCCGTCGAGAAACATACAGAGACCCCTTCAGACGAAACCTCGGCTGAAGTGAAAAAATGTATGTCCGAAGCATATCAAAAGATCGATAAAGCCGTTCAGAAAGGCGTGCTACACCATAACAATGGTGCCAATAAAAAATCTCGTCTGGCTAAAGCAATAGCAGTTAAATCTGCCTAGCCAAACCCCCGACCGCAACCAATTAATCTGTGCTAAATGCAGCTAATTGACACTCACGTTCATATCAACTTCGATGCCTTCGAGGCGGATCTAGATGCAGTGCGCGATCGCTGGCGGGCAAATGGAGTCGTACAACTCGTACATTCTTGTGTCACGCCAGCCGAGTTTAGCAAAACCCAAAAATTAGCAGATCGGTTCCCCGAACTGTTTTTTTCAGTCGGCTTACATCCTTTGGATGCAAGTTTATGGCAAGCGGATCTCGATCTTCAGATTCGCGAATTGGCAAGTAGCGACAAACGGGTAGTTGCGATCGGCGAAATGGGTTTAGATTTTTTTAAAGCCGATAACCACCAGTTACAGGTCGAAGTTTTTCGATCGCAGCTTCAGATTGCAAATGAGCTAGGTTTACCAGTCATCATTCACTGTCGCGATGCTGCCACCATGATGCAGCAAATTTGTCAAGAATTTCAATCGGAGTTCGGGCAAATTAAAGGTGTCATGCACTGTTGGTCGGGAACTCCTACCGAAACCCAGTGGTTTCTGGATTTGGGATTCTACATCAGCTTTAGTGGGGTGGTTACTTTTAAAAATGCGACCCAGATTCAAGATTCAGCCCGACTCGTACCGCTAGAGAAATTGCTAGTTGAAACTGATTGTCCGTTTTTAGCTCCCGTGCCCAAACGCGGCAAACGTAACGAGCCTGCCTTTGTCAGTCATGTTGCTAGCTATCTAGCCCAACTACGCGGCGAAGACCTCGATACACTAGCCGATCGCACTACTGTAAATGCTCGCCACCTATTTAGATTACCAGTATTAGCTTCAGTTGACTAATTATTAAATATATTTAAGCTTCATTCACCAACTCGCGCTACATTCTCATAATTCGCTATACTTTCGCCACGAACGACGATCGTTAACCCATGCTCACAGGTCGATATTTGTCAAATATACCAGATCCAATATCTATGCAGCAGTTACTATTGGCAGGAGAGATTTGCATGACCGACTTGATTATCTCATCCTGAATGTTAACATCCGAAAAATTCACAGATCGCCAGCACCCAGCTCTAATTCGTGCCAGATCTTACTGAATTAATACTAATCGATTGTCGATTGCCGTTGAGAACGCACTTAGAAGAGGAATATCATGACTAGTCAGATTACTACGACAGCATCCACTTACATGCTGCCAGATTTGGTAGAGATTCAGCGTTCTAGCTTCCGCTGGTTTTTGGAAGAAGGACTGATTGAGGAATTAGATAGCTTCTCGCCGATTACTGACTATACTGGCAAACTAGAGCTGCGCTTCTTAGCGAAAAACTATAAGCTCAAACGTCCTAAGTACGACGTAGATGAAGCCAAGCGACGCGATGCGAGTTATGCGGTACAAATGTACGTGCCCACTCAGTTGATCAACAAGGAAGACAAAGGCAAAATCATCGAGCAAGATGTCTTTATTGGCGACTTACCCCTCATGACCGATCGCGGTACGTTTATTATTAACGGTGCCGAGCGGGTAATTGTCAATCAGATCGTTCGATCGCCTGGAGTATACTATAAGTCCGAGCTGGATAAAAACGGTCGCAGAACTTATAGTGCCTCGCTGATTCCCAACCGGGGTGCGTGGTTGAAGTTTGAGACTGATAAAAATGATATCGTCTGGGTGCGGATCGATAAGACGCGCAAGCTTTCGGCACAGGTGTTGTTAAAAGCTTTGGGTTTGACGGATAACGAGATTTTTGACTCGTTACGTCACCCTGAATTTTATCAAAAGACGATCGACAAAGAAGGTAACTTATCTGAAGAAGAAGCCTTGATGGAGCTATATAAAAAGCTACGTCCGGGTGAACCGCCTACTGTCAGTGGCGGTCAGCAATTGCTTGACTCGCGCTTCTTTGACCCGAAACGTTACGATTTGGGTAAAGTTGGTCGGTATAAATTGAATCGTAAGTTAAGGTTGACTACGCCCGATACCGTGCGGGTATTGACTCCTCAAGATATCTTGTGTGCGATCGATTATCTGATCAATCTTGAATTTGATATCGGTAGTACCGATGATATCGACCACTTAGGCAATCGCCGCGTGCGTTCGGTGGGCGAATTACTCCAGAACCAAATTAGGGTTGGTTTAAACCGTTTAGAACGGATCATTCGCGAACGGATGACAGTTTCAGAAACTAGCAGCCTCACGCCTGCGAGTTTGGTCAATCCTAAACCCTTAGTCGCCGCAGTTAAGGAATTTTTCGGATCTTCCCAACTGTCCCAGTTTATGGATCAAACCAATCCGCTGGCGGAATTGACCCACAAACGCCGACTCTCAGCTTTAGGCCCTGGCGGTTTGACCAGAGAGCGCGCGGGTTTTGCAGTGCGAGATATTCACACCTCCCACTACGGGCGGATTTGTCCGATCGAAACGCCTGAAGGCCCTAACGCTGGACTGATCGGTTCGTTAGCGACTCACGCACGGGTAAATCAGTATGGATTTATCGAAACACCCTTTTTACCTGTCGAAAATGGTCGGGTCAAACGCGAGCTAGAAGCCCAGTATATGACAGCGGATCAAGAAGACGATTTGCGGGTAGCACCGGGCGATATTACCACCGACGAGGATGGTTATATCTTAGGTTCGACGATTCCCGTCCGGTATCGGCACGAATTTACGACTACCACGCCAGATCAGGTAGATTATGTCGCAATTTCACCCGTACAGATTATTTCGGTCGCGACATCTTTAATTCCCTTCCTCGAACACGACGATGCCAACCGCGCCCTGATGGGTTCTAACATGCAACGTCAGGCAGTCCCTTTACTGCGCCCCGAACGTCCCTTAGTCGGTACTGGCTTAGAAGTCCAAGCTGCACGGGATTCGGGGATGGTAATCGTGGCTAAATTCGATGGTGTCGTCAGCTTTATCGAAGCTGAATCGATCGATGTTAAGGGCGATAATGGTCGCACACAGAAGTATCTGCTTCAGAAATATCACCGTTCTAATCAGGATACTTGCTTAAATCAACGTCCGCTGGTTAAGATCGGCGATCGAGTCGTCGCAGGTCAAGTATTAGCCGACGGTTCGGCAACTGAAGGCGGCGAGCTGGCTCTGGGACAGAATATTCTGGTCGCTTATATGCCGTGGGAAGGGTACAACTATGAGGATGCGATTTTAATTAGCGAACGCTTGGTGTCTCAGGATTTCTACACCAGTATCCACATCGAGAAGTTTGAAATTGAAGCGCGTCAGACTAAATTAGGCCCTGAAGAAATCACCCGCGAGATTCCTAACGTGAGTGAAGAATCATTGCGAAACCTTGACGAAACCGGAATTATTCGGAAAGGAGCCTGGGTGACATCTGGCGATATTTTAGTCGGTAAAGTCACTCCTAAAGGTGAATCCGATCAACCGCCAGAAGAAAAACTATTACGGGCGATCTTTGGTGAAAAAGCGCGCGATGTCCGCGATAACTCCTTACGCGTCCCCAATGGTGAAAAAGGTCGCGTCGTCGATGTCCGGGTATTTACCCGCGAACAGGGCGACGAATTACCACCCGGAGCCAATATGGTCGTCCGTATTTATGTCGCCCAAAAACGGAAGATCCAAGTTGGGGATAAAATGGCCGGACGACACGGGAATAAAGGGATCGTCTCGCGAATTATGCCTGTCGAAGATATGCCCTATCTCCCTGATGGTACCGCCGTCGATATCGTCCTCAACCCATTAGGCGTACCATCCCGGATGAACGTCGGACAGGTCTTTGAATGTCTGCTCGGTTGGGCGGGACACAACCTGGGAATGCGGTTTAAGGTCACGCCATTCGATGAGATGTATGCACCCGAAGCTTCGCGGACGACAGTTCATGGCAAGCTCAAAGCGGCGGCAAAAGCACAGGATAAACCCTGGATTTTCGATAAAAACGAGCCAGGTAAAACCACAGTGTACGACGGACGTACGGGCGAAGCCTTCGACAGACCCGTAACAGTTGGGAAGGCATATATGCTCAAACTCGTCCACTTAGTCGATGATAAGATCCACGCGCGCTCCACTGGCCCTTACTCCTTGGTTACCCAACAGCCCCTCGGCGGTAAAGCTCAACAAGGCGGTCAACGGTTTGGAGAAATGGAAGTATGGGCACTCGAAGCCTTCGGTGCGGCGTATACCCTCCAAGAGTTGCTAACCGTCAAATCCGACGATATGCAAGGTCGTAACGATGCCCTTAATGCGATCGTCAAAGGGAAATCGATTCCTAGCCCTGGTACTCCCGAATCATTCAAAGTACTGATGCGCGAGTTACAATCCCTCGGTCTAGATATCGCCGTCCATAAAGTCGAACAAACACCCGACGGCGACAGCCGCGATGTCGAAGTCGATTTAATGGCAGATGTCAACACCCGCCGCGCCCCCTCTCGTCCCACCTACGAATCCTTCGCTCGTGGAGAAGATTTAGAAGAAGTGTAGGAAGGCTTTAGGTGTTAGGTTTTAGGCTTTAGGTTTGGAACGCGCTGCGTTCTCCTAATATTTTTCCGATACCTAAGAGGTAATCCCTAAAGCCTAATCCCTAATTCCTAATTCCTAAAACCTAATCGCTAAAACCTAATCCCTAAAACCTAATTATGCGTCAAAAGCTAGAAACCAAGTTTGATTACGTTAAGATTGGGATTGCGTCGCCCGATCGGATTCGAGAGTGGGGTTCGCGGAATTTACCCAACGGACAGCCAGTTGGCGAAGTTACCAAGCCAGAAACCATTAACTACCGGACGTTAAAACCGGAGATGGATGGCTTGTTCTGCGAGCGAATTTTTGGCCCAGCCAAGGATTGGGAGTGCCATTGCGGTAAATACAAGCGGGTGCGCCATCGCGGGATTGTCTGCGAACGTTGTGGGGTCGAAGTAACTGAATCTCGCGTCCGCCGTCACCGGATGGGCTTTATTAAACTGGCCGCGCCAGTGGCTCACGTTTGGTACCTGAAAGGGATTCCCAGCTACTTGAGCATCTTGCTTGACATGCCCTTGCGCGATGTCGAACAGATTGTCTACTTTAACTCTTATGTCGTGCTATCTGCGGGTAACGACGATACGCTCGGTTATAAGCAACTACTCACTGAAGAACAGTGGTTGGAAATCGAAGAACGGATTTATAGTGAAGATTCCGAACTCGAAGGAGTCGAAGTCGGAATTGGCGCAGAAGCCGTCCAGCGGCTCCTAGAAGACCTGCAATTAGAAGAAGAGGCTGAAAAGCTCCGGGAGCAAATTAGTGAGTCTAAGGGGCAAAAACGCGCCAAGTTAATCAAACGCCTGCGGGTAATCGATAACTTTATCGCGACTGGGAGCCGTCCAGAATGGATGATCCTCAGCTATGTACCCGTAATTCCCCCCGACTTGCGCCCGATGGTGCAACTCGATGGCGGTCGGTTTGCGACTTCAGATTTAAACGATCTCTATCGCCGCGTGATCAACCGGAATAACCGTCTGGCAAGATTGCAAGAAATCTTAGCACCAGAAATTATCGTCCGGAACGAGAAGCGGATGCTGCAAGAAGCCGTCGATGCCTTAATCGATAACGGCAGACGCGGACGCACGGTAGTGGGAGCCAATAACCGCGCCCTTAAATCCCTCTCGGATATTATCGAAGGGAAACAAGGACGCTTCCGTCAGAACTTGCTCGGTAAACGGGTCGATTATTCGGGACGTTCGGTAATTGTCGTCGGGCCAAAACTGAAAATCCATCAGTGTGGATTGCCACGAGAAATGGCGATCGAATTATTCCAACCGTTTGTAATTCATCGGTTGATTAAAAATAACCTCGTCAACAATATTAAAGCTGCCAAGAAACTAATTCAACGGGGCGACCCCACCGTTTGGGATGTCTTAGAAGAAGTTATCTCTGGACACCCAGTGATGCTAAATCGGGCACCAACTCTGCACCGTTTGGGGATTCAAGCCTTTGAACCAATTATCGTTGAAGGTCGCGCCATTCAACTGCATCCCCTCGTCTGTCCGGCATTCAACGCCGACTTCGACGGAGACCAAATGGCGGTTCACGTTCCGCTCTCGCTAGAATCTCAAGCTGAAGCCAGACTGCTAATGTTGGCAAGCAATAACATTCTATCGCCAGCCACGGGTTCGCCGATCGTCGCACCATCACAGGATATGGTCTTGGGTTGTTATTATTTAACCGCTCGGAATCCAGCCTTAGCCGAAACCGACAGGTATTTCGCCAACCTTGAAGATGCAGTCCGAGCATACGATCGCGCCGAACTCAATATCCACAGTTTTATCTGGGTCAGGTATGACGGTTTAATGGAGTCCGACGATGAGGAAAAAGAACCGCTAGAAACGATCGATAATGGCGACGGTACCAGCACTAGGCTCTATAAGTATCGCCGCGTTCGAGAAACCAGCACGGGCGAACTGCTCTCTCAATACATCTACACCACCCCAGGTCGGATTATTTATAACAAGACCATTCAGGAAGTCCTTTCTGTTTAGGGGATAGGGAATAGGGGATAGGGAATAGGGATTGGAAGATTAGGAACCGAGTGTTTCATTCTTACCCTTTACCCCTTCCCCTTTACCCTTTACCCTTTACCCCCTCTTGACCCTATCCCCTATCCCCTATTCTCTATCCCCTATCCCCTAGATCATGAGCGAAAAAGAGAGAAAGCCGATCGCATTTAACAACCGGATGGTTGATAAAGGTCAGTTGAAAAAGCTGATTACCTGGTCGTTTCGGCATTATGGTACCGCGCGGACGGCACAGATGGCGGACAAACTCAAAGAATTGGGTTTCCGATTTGCGACTAGAGCAGGTGTCTCGATTAGTATCGACGACTTGAAGATTCCGCCGATCAAAAAGGAAATGCTCGAAGCAGCCGAAAATACGATCGACGAAACCGAAGCCAAATACACGCGCGGTGAGATTACTGAAGTCGAACGGTTCCAAAAAGTAATCGATACTTGGAACATCACTTCCGAAAGTCTCAAAGATGAGGTAGTAATTAACTTTAGAGAAAATTATCCGCTCAACTCCGTCTATATGATGGCGTTCTCTGGGGCGCGGGGTAACTTGTCGCAAGTCCGTCAGCTTGTAGGGATGCGCGGCTTGATGGCGAATCCTCAAGGGGAAATTATCGATTTACCGATTAAAACCAACTTTAAAGAAGGCTTGACGGTGACTGAGTATATTATTTCCTCTTATGGGGCGCGTAAAGGTCTGGTCGATACCGCACTACGGACTGCTGACTCTGGGTACCTGACGCGGCGGTTAGTAGACGTTTCCCAAGATGTGATCGTCCGCGAACACGACTGCGGTACCGTGCGGGGTCTACATGTCGAAGCGATGAAAGATGGAGATCGCGTCTTAATTCCGCTCAAAGATCGGATGCACGGACGGGTATTAGCCGCCGATGTGTTCCACCCCGAAACTAAAGCATTAATCGCCACCCGCAACCAACAACTAGATGAGGATACGATCGCGGCAATTACCAAAGCCGACGTGAAATCTGTCTTCGCCCGCTCTGCACTGACTTGCGAAGCCGCACGCTCTGTGTGCCAACTTTGCTACGGTTGGAGTTTGGCTCACGGACACCTAGTCGATTTAGGTGAAGCAGTCGGGATTATTGCCGCGCAATCGATCGGCGAACCCGGTACCCAGCTCACCATGCGGACATTCCACACGGGTGGTGTATTCACAGGGGAAGTAGAACAACAAATTCGCGCCCCTCACGATGGTACCGTCAAATTCTCTAACCTCCGCGTCCGCGCCGTCCGTACCCGTCACGGGGAAGACCGCGAGCAAGTAGAAGTTGTGGGCGATCTAATCGTCGAACCTAAAGGTAAAGGCAAGAAAAAAGTCTTTAACCTCACCCCTGGTTCGCTGCTGTTGGTTCCCGATGGAGCCGAAGTCAAAACTGGCGATCTCTTAGCCGAAATCGCTCTAAGTAAGGGCGGACGCTCGACCGAAAAAGCGACTAAAGACGTAGCCTCCGACTTAGCTGGGGAAGTCTTATTCGCCGATATCGTCCCCGAAGAAAAAACCGACCGTCAAGGTAACATGACGCGGATCGCTCAACGGGGCGGTCTGATCTGGGTACTCTCTGGTGAAGTTTATAACTTACCACCTGGTGCCGAACCAATGGTCAAAAACGGCGATCGGATCCCCGAACATGGGGTACTAGCCGAAACACGACTGATTTCGGTCAGTGGTGGGGTCGTCCGCCTGCGCGGCGAACGGGAAATTGATATTATCACCGCTTCCGTATCGCTCGATCGGGCTAAAGTAGAAGTCGATACCGAATCGGGACGGGAGCAATATACGATCGTCACCGACGACAATCAACGCTTCCAACTGCTCACCGTACCTGGCACTAAAGTTCAGAATAGCACCGCCGTCGCCGAACTGGTAGACGATCGCTATCGGACGCGCACGGGCGGAATTGTTAAATTTGCTGGGTTAGATGTCCAGAAGAAAGGTAAAGCCAAACAGGGCTATGAGGTCGTTCAAGGCGGGACAATCTTATGGATTCCTGAAGAATCTCATGAGGTGAATAAAGACATCTCCCTGCTCAACGTCGAAGATGGTCAATTTGTCGAAGCAGGTACCGAAGTCATTCGCGATATCTTCTGCGGCATTAGCGGCATTATCGAAGTAGTTCAAAAAAATGACATTCTCCGGGAAATCACCATCAAACCGGGCGAACTACATCTACTCGACGACCCAGAAGCGGGACAATCGGTAACGGGTACCATTTGTTATCCAGGTGCAAAACCAGTCCCCGAACTCGAAGCAGTGACCGAGCTGAGGTACTTAGAGTACGTCGAAACCCCCGAAGGTTCGGCATTACTAATTCGTCCCGTTGTGGAATATCACGTTCCCGACGAGCCAAATCTGCCATCGCAAGCATCGGTGAATCAAGCTGGTGCTGGGGGTACGAATGCTGAAGGCAAGTCTGTAACCATTGAGTTACGTGCCGTTCAACGCGTGCCTTATAAAGATGGCGAACGGGTCAAATCTGTCGATGGGGTCGAACTGCTTCGCACTCAATTAGTGTTGGAAATGGAGGCGACTAGCACGCCGCAACTGGCTGCCGATATCGAACTAATCAAAGACGAAGACACTGGCGAACTCCGCCTCCAACTGGTGATTCTTGAATCGCTCACCATCCGTCGGGATACCGCAGGCGATAACCTCGGTGGTAGCACTTATACCGAAGCTCTAGTGGCCGAAGGGCAAAAAATCGCCCCTGGTGCTGTTGTCGCACGGACAGAAATCCGCTGTAAACATCCGGGTGAAGTGCGCGGAATCCGTCAAGGTGCCGAATCGGTGCGCCGAGTCCTCATCGTCCGCGATACCGATCGGACGATCGTCGAAACTAATGGTGCTACACCAACTGTTAAAGTTGGTAAACTCATCGTTTCTGGTAGCAACCTCGCAGACGGAATCTCCAGTCCCGAATCTGGCGAAGTCGTCGAAATTAACGATAACCAAGTCGTACTGCGGATGGCTCGTCCTTATCGCGTATCCCCAGGCGCGATCTTGCACATCGATAATGGCGATCTCGTCCAACGGGGCGATAACTTGGTACTACTAGTATTCGAGCGATCGAAAACCGGAGATATCATTCAAGGTTTACCCCGGATCGAAGAACTGCTCGAAGCGCGCAAACCGAAAGAGCCTTGTATCCTCAACCGTCGGAATGGTCACGCATCTGTCGTCTACAACGATGATAACGAACCGACCGAAATTAAGGTGATCGATGCTAGCGGTGCAGTGGAAGAATACTTCCTCGGCCCAGGTCAAAACCTGCTCGTCTCGGACGGACAAGAAGTCAAAGCAGGACACTTACTCACCGACGGACAGCTCAACCCCCACGAGATCTTAGATGTCTACTTCAACCACTTCCGCGAGGAAAATGGGGTCTTTGAAGCAGCTCTACTCGCCCTCCAAAAAGCGCAGGCATTCCTCGTTAACCAAGTTCAATCGGTATACCAATCCCAAGGGGTGGAAATTTCCGATAAACACATCGAGGTAATCGTTCGTCAGATGACATCCAAAGTCCGCATCGACGACGGTGGCGACACCACAATGCTACCAGGCGAACTCCAAGAACTGCGTCAAGTCGAACAGGTAAACGAAGCCATGTCGATTACTGGTGCGGCTCCAGCGGAATATACACCCATGCTGCTAGGGATTACCAAGGCATCCTTAAATACTGATAGCTTTATCTCGGCTGCGAGTTTCCAAGAGACTACCCGCGTCTTGACTGAAGCGGCGATCGAAGGTAAATCTGACTGGTTGCGCGGCTTGAAAGAGAACGTGATTATCGGTCGTCTGATTCCGGCTGGTACGGGCTTTAACGCTTATGAAGACTCTAACTTCTCCAGTCCGATTATGGATAACGATTATGGCTCTCCCGGCATGTATGGTGCCTACGATGGCATTATCGGCAGCGATGAGGATATGATTCTCGACGATCGTACCGCCCGCAATTACGATCTCGACGACCCAACATTGGGTAGTTTATCGATTATCAAACCTTCGAGCCAAGAAGAAGAAGACGAATTTGCTGGACTCTACGGCGATACTGTCAAAGCTGCTAGCACTAGCGAGGAAGAAGAAGATTTCGACTGGTCACCACCGGGCGATAGCGACGAGGAAGATGATGATTTTTAATCGTAGCTAAGTAGGCAAAGTAAATTTATTAGATCGTTAGCTCACATTAATATGTGAGCTTTTTTTATTAGGGGAAATGCACTAAAAGATCGATCCTGCTGTAGAATAATTTGCTTGTTTCCTGCGGCTCGATTGATGATATCTCTAGATTGAAGATCCGTAAGTTTACGTAGATCGAGTGGTAACTGCTGGGGAATACTAACTTCATCCACTGAATTTGAGATGTAATTTTAAAGCGATCGGGCTGCAACTTTAGATTTTGAATTTTGAATTGTGAATTGTGAAGCGATGGAGTTAGAGCAGCAAGCTAGGTTCGATTCTTTGGTACGTCAATTAGAAAGATCGCCGCAACGGACGAAGACTAATTATCAAATCCACGTAGCCGCATTAGCGGCGATCGGGTATGGATATATTGCAATCGTTTGTCTGGGTTTATTGAGTAGTTTGTGGTTGCTAAAATGGTCGATCGAAGTAGCTCAACAGCAGCCGATGGCGGCGATTAATGCTAATGCTCTGCTGGCACATCCCGATCGGCTATGGCTGGGTTTTGGGTTGGTTTTGACAGTCGCGATCGCCTTTTTCTGGACGAAAGCTCCCATTCTTACCGATCTCGAAATCGATCGATCGGAATTCCCCGAATTATTCGAGACGATCGATGAATTAAGCCAGCAATTAAACGCCCCAAAGATTCATCGCGTCATTGTTAATTACGAACATAATGCGGCTGTCTCCCAAGTTCCCCATTTTGGTTGGCGCGAAAATTGTCATAATTATCTAATTCTGGGACTCCCACTATTACAATCGCTAACTCCCGCACAATTTCGGGCTACTTTAGCTCACGAGCTAGAACATCTATCGAATAATGATAGTAGTTTCATGGGCTATATTTTACGCGTCGGTCGCATGTGGGAGCAACTGACAGCAGATCGTAATTTATTTGTATTTCAATGGTTTTTTCGCTGGTACGAACCTGTAATTAAGGCTTATTCTTTTATCTCGGTACGCGATCGCGAATACGCCGCAGATGCTTCGGCAAAACGGATGACGAGTTCAGAAATTGCGGCTAGCGATTTAATTCAAACTTATATTTATCAATATTACTTACAAGAGTGTTTCAGCCGTCAACTCGATCGTCAAGCGCGTGAGTGTGAAACACCACCCCCAGATGTCGTTACTCAAATGTTAGCCGCCTTGCGCCAACCGCTCGATCCAAAAACAGCTCAAGTCTGGCTGGGATTGATTCTAGGGCAAGCTACCGACACCGATGATACTCACCCTTGCTTGAGCGATCGATTGGCGGCTATGGGCTATCCTACCCCCAAATTATGGACTCCACAACCGATTCTTGAGACGGCGGCAGAACACTTTTTTGGCGATCGATTGGCAGATTTAGCTGCCGAATTGGACGTGCAATGGTACGAGCAGCGCAAAGCGGTGTGGTTGATTCAACACCGACACGCACGCGCTCAACGTGAATATTTAATTACCCTCAATCGCGACAGTCAGACTGCACCGTTAACATTAGGAGCAGCAACTGTTCGCGCCGATTTGACTACCGAATTAGATGGTGAATTATTAGCTTTACCATTATGGCAAGCAATTCTAGATCGAGATCCCAATTGTGCGCTGGCAAATTATCAAGTCGGTAAGGCAATTGTCAATCGGGGACACCACAGCGGTTGTCCTTATTTAGAACGGGCGATTTCTTTAGATCCAGATTTAGTTGTAGCTAGTTGTGAGGAGTTATATCGCTTCCATATTTTTCAGGGCAATCTCTCCGCAACCGAGATTTATTTAGAGTGGCGACAACATCATTTACATAAACAATGGCGATCGAAGTTAGAACGCAATATTAAAGATACCGATCGATTTGTTCCTCACGATCTAGAAGCAAGTTTAATTACTGAAATTTGTCAGAAGTTAGCTCGGCATCCGGCAATCGATCGAGCATATTTAGTTTGCAAACCGATGCAAATTTTTCAAGATCGACCGCTCTACATACTCAGTTTAAAACTCGTAAAAAATCGAGAGCTAGATTTAGACCGACTCCAAGCCAATTTAGAATTAGAATCCGAAATTTGCGATCGATTACGAATCGAGCTAAATTTCATCAGACGACTGGTAATTGCCATGTTCGATAGCGAACGCTCGGTTTTTACCGACGAGAGAGAGTTAAAGCTAATCGGCAATATTCAGAAAATTCCCGACGCAAGAATTTTCTAGAATTTCTACATCTACCACTATCCATCATCCACTTTTCCCGATTAAAATGTCGAAGCATCAGCCGTCTAGTTTTTTAGGTCAATGGTTATTAGTTCAAATTTTTGGTGCGATTGCTTTAACGATCGCCACTCAAGCAATTGTAACTTTAATAGTTTTACTGTATCGTTTAGATAATTTAGCGATTGTCTATTGTCTGCGGTTATTAGCTTGCCTGCTGAGTAGTAGCATTCAAGGTTATCTACAATGGCAAATGCTCAAACAGGTAGTTAAGTATCTCGATCGGCAATGGATATATACAGCAATTGCCAGATTGCCGATCGATATTTTAACTTGGGGAATAATTCATCTCGGTATCGATAATTTCATCTTAGATGAAGATGGAACTTCATTAATTATTTTAGCAATTATTGGTGGGGTTTGTGGTGGAATTAACGGCATAGTTGTTGGTAATTGGCAAAAGTCTTTATTCAAGCAGCGTCTCTACTGGCGGTCTTTATGGCACGATTGGGATCGAGAACAGTTACTTGCTGGCGCACTGAGTGGGATTGTTGCGACAATGATTATTATTAGTTCGGTATTATTGTGTGGTTGGGATTGGATGGCATCGCCAATACCCGCATTTATCTGCTCGATCGGATTGGCTTCGGCTTCCCCAATTATGTATGGTGTAATTGTGGGCGATACCATTCAAGATGTATTCAAACAAGCAAAATTAATCGAGTAATTCGTTCGCTTTTAACTGTTGGGCAAATTGAAGTGCTTCATCTGGTGTGGAAACTTCGCATGTAATTCTTGCTAATTGAATTTCAGTGAGTAACTTACCAATCGTCGGGGAAGGTGGAATACCCAAATATTCGACTAAATCGCGACCATTAACAAGTGGAGTTGGATGTGCAACTTGGCTGTGTGGATCGAGATATCGATCGATTAAATCTTGTAACTTTCCTAGCTCGACTCCAGATGCAATCGCCATTAGTACCAATAACGGGAAATTATTGCCTACCGATTGAAACCAGAAATATTGTTCTGTTAAAGACATATCTGCTGCTAACAGTTGCGGCAGATAATTAATAATGGTAGTGACCACCTGAATTTCGATCGAACTAAACGTCAGGCGTAACATTTGAGCTGTCGCTACTGCCAAATCTGGAGATAATAAGATCGTCAGTTTACCGATCGCTTTTCGGTTAGTTGAAATTGTATCGCGTAAAGAGCGATCGAGTTCGCGATCGAGTGCGGGATAATGTTGTTTGACTAATTCGATCGATCGATCTAATTGAGTTAATCGGTGGTTAAAATTTTTAGCTACAGGTATTTCTAACCAACCAGCCAACAACTCGTCACTTACCATCGCCGTCAACCACTGGCTGCTATTGGGTGTCTGCAATAAATACCGCAACTCCGCTAATACCCGTTCGGCTGCAACCGTCGTCAACAGCGCGACTAATTCTCGAATCGCCGTTTGTGTGTTTGGTTCGATCGTAAAATTAAGCTGTGCCCCTTGACGATAGGCTCTAAGCAGCCGTAACGGATCGTCTGCTAAATTGAGTCTACTCACCATCCTAATCGTACGTTCCTGGATGTCCTGAGTGCCATTGAAGGGATCGATCGTTTCTTGTGTTTCTAGATTGTAGGCGATCGCATTTAAAGTATAGTCGCGACGGTTGAGATCGTCAGTAATATTTGCACCATCTTGTTGGGCGATATCTACCGTCATCCCTGGAAATACCACCCGTGCAATTTGACGTTCCGCATCCAACAACACGAATCCCGCTCGATATTCCGTCGCCAACCGTCTGGCTACCGCTACCGCATCGGCAGATATTACTAAATCTAAATCTAATTCGGCTCTTACCCGTCCTAACAATCCATCGCGTACCGCTCCACCAACCACATACACGGGTTTTGGTAACAAATTAAGATCGAATGGTAGATTTGCTAAAAATTGCATAGAATACAAGATATCGGTTAGTCCCTAACCTCTAAAAATCTGATGTGTATATGTATTAATTGCGAATATGTCGATCGCTGTACGACCTATCATGCAGTCGAGGAACAACATCAACAAGCACATTTAACAGCTTTACCCAACTTTGAAGCCACTCAGCCCCAAATTAATGTTAACATCCGCACTATCGATGATGGTGTAGAGATGGAATGGGATGTAGTTGGTTGTTTGAGCTTTACTAAAGATAGCGGTAAATGGTCGCGCCTGCGTCCGGGAGAATTAATTCCAACTTAGGCTTTAGGTCTACCACTTTTAAGGTGAGCATCTGTACTGATTAACTCTGTTGCGCCATTCTATCGAAGTTTGCGCGCTGCCTAGCGACGGTTACGTTAGATGCTCTCAATTGTGGAAATTTTAGCAACTCTACCCTCGATCGGATCGTAAGTTAGTTCGATCTGGATATAATCTGAGGGTAAATGCAATAATCTTTCCGACCATTCGATCGCAACGATGCCTAATTCGGTTTCTAACCCCAACCAATAAGATTCAAGTTGAAGATCGTCAACCTCCGCAGGGGTCAAGCGATAGAGATCTAAATGGTATAGTGGCAATCGCGCTCCACTGTATTCATTGATAATTGTAAACGTCGGACTGACGATCGAGTCGTCGATGCCCATTCCTTGGGCTAATCCCTGTACTAATGTCGTTTTACCACTCCCCAAATCGCCAGTCAATAACAGCACGCTCCCGGCTGTCAAAGATTTACCAAGTTCTATCCCCAAAATTTGGGTAGCCTTCGCATCTGCTAATCTGACAATCCGCTCGTTCATCGCCCTATCTCCTCATAAATCAGGCTGACTTAATATTACGAGCGATCGGTGCTACCTTCAAATTACGATTTGGCGCAGACTCTTGAGCGCGACGATAGAAATGAATTAAAGCTTTAGCCAAACGCCGGGGGTTGTGACGCAGAAAGCGCGTCGTGGGATCTTCTTCCATCACATTAACCGAGAAAATGCTCCGACCCAATTGTTTCACATCTTCGCGATCGAGCAATACGGGATAAGAATTTTCCTCAGCATAATTTTGCAGACAACCCGCCGATGGGGGATTTTTTTGCACCAACACCGCATCGAATAATTTTTGACCGCAGGCTAAATCGATACTTTCAATATGATCTGCGACGGTATAGCCCGTGGTTTCTCCTGGCTGAGTCATGATATTACAGACATAAATCCGAGGCACATTGCGTGCGGCGATAGCGGCGGCAATTTCTGGTACTAATAGATTAGAAATTACACTCGTATACAGACTCCCTGGTCCCATAATAATATAATCCGCCTCTTGAATGGCTGCGATCGCCGCAGGTAAAGCCGGAGGATTGGCTGGAGAGCAACCGATTTCGACAATTTGACCGTCAGAACCACCGATATTTGATTCGCCTTCAATCATCCGTCCGTCAGCTAGTTTCGCCCATAGAGCTACATCCGTCAGCGTTGCAGGTAAAACGCGCCCGCGAATTGCCAATACTTTTGAGCTAGCTACTACCGCCCGTTCTAAATCCCCAGTAATTTCTGACATCGCTGTCAGAAAGAGATTGCCAAAACTATGTCCCATCAAGCCATCGCCAGCTTCAAACCGATATTGAAACAATTCAGTTAATAATTTTTCTTCATCCGCTAGAGCTGCAATACAGTTGCGGATATCTCCTGGCGGTAATACGCCAAAATCGCGCCGCAACCGCCCTGAAGAACCACCATCGTCAGCAACAGTCACAATTGCTGTCAGATTGGCACTGTAGAGTTTTAAGCCTCTAAGCAACGTCGATAAACCAGTACCGCCGCCAATTGCGACAATTTTCGGACCCCGATTGAGGCGGCGGTTATTCCACAGCATATCTAGCAATGTTTGTCCACCATCCGGGCGTAAAACCTTACTGATTTCCCCTAAAGAACGGCTATGTCCCCAAAAAATTAGGAATAAACCACAACCGAGTACCATCGGTCCCGATAAATAGTGCGGGATAATTTTGGCAGCAAACTCAATGATTTTATCTACAAGCTGGAACAACCAGAAAATAGGGGTCAGCTTGAGCCAAATCGCCAAGCCCAAAATCGTCATCAACACGCCAATGTAGATTGTAAACAACCATCGTTTGACAAAAATTCCTGGAGATAACCACTGAAATAGTCGCCGGACGCTGGAATGGGTTCCGCCCTGTGATGGCATATTACCGCCACCACGACTTAAATTCCTGACTGCTCGTCTAAAGAGACCGATCGACATTATTTTTTGATTAAAAATAGGAAATTTTTTAAATTGATGGATGGACTTGATGATGAGTCAATCTTACAGGTAGTGTGCTGGATCGGAAAGAGTAAATTAAAATTTAGCTGTTGAAGCTGCCAGTGCCACATATCCTATATGCCCATTTAATCCGACTATAATTGCGATCGTAAAGGTTTAATCTCTTGGTTCAGCCATAATACTTATTATTGACGATTACAGGTGTGAGATTAATTTTTGGTTAAATCTAATGCAATTACCACGATCCTCGGATTAGATCCGGGTTTAGCCAGCTTGGGGTTTGGCGCAATTTCCGTCGATCCCAATTCTCGCCCAGCAACAGTCACCTTAGTCGATTTTGGCATTATTCAGACTCCGCCACGTACCGAAATGGGCAGTCGGCTGGAGACAATCTATAATGACTTGCACGGTCTAATAGACGAAATTAAACCAGATTTAGTGGCGATCGAGCAGTTATTTTTTTATAAAATGGGGAATACGATTCCTGTTGCTCAAGCGCGAGGCGTGATTTTGTTGGTGGTCGCCCAACATCACATTCCGTGGGTGGAGTTCACTCCCGCTCAAATTAAGCAAGCCGTAGCTGGTTATGGGAATGCTCAAAAGCCCGAAGTTCAAGCTGCCGTGGCACGAGAACTGGCTCTAGATCGAATTCCCCGTCCCGATGATGCTGCCGATGCCCTCGCCACAGCTCTGACTGCTTGGATGCAGATTGGTTGAGAGTTAGCAGGCTAATACCCGATCGATTTTTGTCGATCGATTATAATCAATTTAATTTTTAGTGAAATGTTATTATGGTTACCAAAATTTCTAATTTAATTAATAATTTACTGACCGTTAATGTTTTTTTTGTATTACTAAGTTTTATTTGGTTTGGAATTGCTGTCATCGGCAAATATACCAATATTCCGTTAGGGCTACAAATTTGGCATAGCCTGTGGGAACCTTTGTTTCTCCCAGCGATTAGCGTACTAATGGGTGGAGCGATTCTCAGCGGCACGATTAGTTATGTATCGAAAAATCTCAATAATTCTTCTTTCTAATCTGGCAACAGATATAACTACTACTAAAATTAACCATGCTTAATTATTAGGAAAAACGGTCGTGAAATTAGTCGGTTAGAGATAGCTCTAACCGTTCTTTCATAACACTATCGTTACCAAAAACCACCGCGTTTACCATTAGGGAAAACGGTCATAAAATTAGTTTTAGCCTGATTTAATTGATCTTCAGTAACTTTGACACCCTTGAGATTTGCTCCGCAAAGATTCGCTCCGTGCAGATTGGCATAATTGAGATAAGCATCGCTTAAATCGGCACCGCGCAGATCGGCATTTTGCAGATTGGCATAGCTAAAATAACCCCGACTGAGGACGGTATCTTTGAGTACCGCACCGCTGAGATCGGCTTTATCAAATTTGCCTGCTGATAAATTTGCGCCTTGGAGATTGATGTAAGCACAATTAGCACTACTGAGCGTAATGCCGGGAAGATGGGCTTTAGAGAGATCGAGAGTACTGATATCCATCTCGCTAAATGTTCTCTGACCCCGCCGGAATGCCGCTAGTACGCCTTGTGCGTCGAGCTTCAACTGTTCTCTTCGTGGTGTTTGGATGGGGGCGACTCCACCGATTCCCGTCCGAATGTCCGCACCAAATCGGCTGATTTCACCACCATTTTTAAGATTAGTTGGGTCGCGAGACTCGCGTTGTTCTTTAATTCGATCTGCCATTCGTTGAGAGGCAGATGTGGCAGCAGCAGGGGGACTATTGGGGTTGCTGGGCAATCCTGGTGGCGCGGCTTTCGCAATCGGCATGGGATTGCTGGGACTCGTTTGTGGACGCGGGGGAGCGACATTTACTCGATTATCGACAGCGACCACATTCGATGCCAATGCGCGCTGAACTTCTTCGACTGACTGATAGCGATAACGCACGGAGACTTCCAGCATCTTCGCCAAAACTTGAGTCATCTGCTTGCCCAACTGGACGTGTTTTTGCCACATCATCTCACCAGTGGCGGGATTGTATTCGATATCTTTGGGAGATTTACCTGTCATCAAGTAGACGCAAGTTACACCCAGTGCGTAGAGATCGCTAGCAAAAATCGGTCGCATTGCCAACTGTTCTGGTGGTGCGTAACCGGAGGTACCGACGGCAAATTGGGTATTATGTGCTTGCTCTACGCCCTCTTGGGTTTCGATTTGGGCGACATAATTTTTGACGGCACCAAAGTCGATCAAGACTAGTTTCCCATCTTGTTCGCGCCGTAAGATATTGGCGGGTTTAATGTCGCGGTGAATTACTTGTTGGGAGTGAATATAAGTAATGACGGGGAGAATTTCGATCAGGAAGTCGCGGATTTTCTCTTCCTTAAAAAGTCCCATTTGTTTGACTTCTTGATGGATCGTATGTCCGCTGACATATTCTTGAACTAGATAAAAATTGCGCCGTTCTTCAAAAAAGTCCAGCAGTCGGGGGATTTGAGGATGGTTGCCGATTTTACCTAAAGTTCTGGCTTCGCGCTCGAATAGTTCTCGCGCCATTCTGAGGAACTTTTCATGGTTGTTACTCGGTCTCAGTTGCTTAATGACGCAAATTGGCTCGCCAGGAAGGGATACATCGATCGCTACAAAGGTCGCACCAAATCCCCCTTGACCTAGTGATTTTGTGACTCGATAACGATTGCGTACTAGCAGACGTGCGCCACAAGCTTGGCACAGGAAGGCATCAATCGGATTTTTAGGTTGGGGACAGTCAGGGTTTACGCAGTAGCTCATTGAGCCTCACCAGTGGAACATTTCTCTTGACATACTATTTCTTGTTGACATAGCTTCCCGCTGCGGGAATTTCGCGGCCATTGTCTCGATCTCCAGATGCTCTCGGAGTTAAATTTAGGTAAAATAACTGCTCGATCGCTCAAATTACCAGACAAGTAACGGATTTTGCTATTTAGTTCTAATTCTACCGCTTTTCTTCACATGCTGTGCCATTACCTCGTAGTATCGGATTGGACGATCGGCGATAACCCGATCGAGGATTCTGAAGATCGCCGCACAATTGGGTTTGTAATTGGCACTCGCTCCTCTTGTCAAGCAGCTACAGCCAAGCAATCGATCTCGTTATTTCTAAAGTACCCATAAGTCGCTCTTAATCTCTCTTATGATTTGAAATATCTTTAAGGGAGCGGGGAGATGGGAGAGCGGAGCATATCTTTTCCCCGCTCCCCGCTCCCACTAGGCTTCAATCGTCACCCGGAGATTTCCACGCTTTTTGAGTACTCGACAGGAGGTAGTGGCGCGCAAGCCTTCACCTTCAGCATCGCGTTGGTTAAATTCTAGATCGAGTGTCGTCGCACCCACCCGCAAATTTTTAAACGACAGTTGATGAATATTGGGCGGTAATGCCGGATCGAGAATCCGCAGGTAGTTACTCGGCGCGTCGGGTACTAAATTTACCATCATCTGGAGGAGCTGGAATACGGTGCCAGTCGCCCAAGCTTGGGGCGAACAAGCGACGGGATATTGAATCGGGCTTTGCCCTGGAATGCGCTCGTAGCCGCAAAAGAGTTCGGGCGGACGGTGGTAGGGTTGTTGAATCGTCATATCCAAAATGCCTTGGGCGACTTCTAGGGCTTGTTCGACGGCACCGACCGATCGCAGTCCCATCGCAATTAAACTATTATCATGCGGCCAGACCGATCCGGTATGATAGCCGATCGGATTATAAGCTGGCGATTGACTGCTCAGAGTCCGAATACCCCACCCATTAAACATATCTGGTGCGCGGAGGCGTTCGGCGACGCTTTTGGCTTTTTCGGGGTATAGTAAGCCCTGCTGGAGACATTGACCGGGGTTAGAACCGATGCCATCGACTTGTTTGCCAGCACCATCTAGTGCCATCGCGATAAAATCGCGATCGGGAATCCAGAAATCGTGGTTGAAACGTTGCTTGAGACTTTGGGCTTCTTGTTGCCAGCGGGTTGCTAGTTCGTTTTCTTGGCGAATTCGCGCCAGTTCGCTCATCCGAATTTTAGCGGCATAGACATAGGCTTGAACTTCACATAAAGTAATCGCCCCAGTCGCAATTTTACCCTGCCGATCGACGATACAGTCACCAGAATCTTTCCAGCCTTGATTGACTAGTCCCCGCGCGGAGGTGCGAAAATAAGCCAGGTAGCCAGTTTCGGCGCACATTCGATCGATCCATGCCATTGCGGCGAGGGCATTCTCCCACAGTCGATCTAATGTATCGGTGTCGTGCGTCCAGGCGTAATATTCAGCATAGAGCATCAACCATAATGGGGTCGCATCGACAGTCCCATAATAAGGCGTGTGGGGAATCTCATGGCATCGTGCCATTTCTCCCATTCTCAACTCATGGAGGATTTTCCCTGGCTGTTCTTCCCGCCATTCATCATCGACTTTGCCTTGATATCGGGCCAATACCATTAAGGTTTCGCGGGCGATGGTGGGGTCTAAAATCAGAATTTGACTGGCGGCAATAATCGAATCTCGCCCGAATAGGGTACAGAACCACGGTACGCCCGCCGATAGTACCGTCCCCTTGGCACTGGGGTTATTCGGGGTAGAATTGGCTAGATCGAAGGTCTGGCGCAATAAATATATGTCTTGCTCGGCGCGTTCGATCGCTTGATTGAGTTTGGGATTATCTGTCCGAATCTGGGCGATTTGCGATCGCCAGTTTTGCTCTTCCATCGTATCGGCGGCTTTGGCTTGGAATAGTGCCATCGGACTATCTACCCGCGATACCGATCGAGCGTTCATCAGCATTTCCAACCGATAGCCGATTTGATAGCTAGCATGAGATTCTAACTCGATCTGCCAGATTGCGGTGTAGCCTTTGAGATAGTCTGGCAAGCGATGGACAAATTGAATGTGCGACTCCAAAATCGCCCCATCTAATCCTTGATAGGCTAATGTTAATTCATTAATGGGTGTAGTCAGATCTTGCCGATCGGCCAGAACGCGCCGCAGTATTTGTCCTTGTTGTTTGCGGTTAAAACCGCGAATCTCAAATAAGTCTGAAAAATCGGCATCGAAGCTCAGGCTCAATTCAAAACTGACTGGCGTGGTATTATAATTATGAATGGTCAGCTCTTCAAATAAACCGCCATTGAGTACTAGTTCTCTTTGAATGCTAATCGTTTCGGCATTAATATTGGCAATCGTCGGATTGGTGCAAAGTGCCGAAAGTGCAAACCCTTTATCGGCATTGCAGGTCAGTAAAATCGGCGATCGTCCGGCAATTTGTAATTCCAACCGACTTAAATAGCGAGTATCTCGACAAAATAAGCCCAGACTGGCGATCGTTTCATCTCGCGAACAGCCAGAAATATTGCCGAGCGTATCGGTAATTAGAAAGATATCATCATTTTTGAGCGTGAGTGTCGGTTGGTTGCGATCGCCAACCACACAACCCCACTCTGGAATATCTAATTCACTAGCCGGAATAAAGCTTCTTCCTTCAAGTTCGATCGGATTAGACATAGCGATACCTCTAGAGGGGGTAGATGGATCTAGAATTTGCAATTGCACGCATCAAAGCTTCAATTTAGCTTTTGACATCTCATTGTAGCCATGAATCGAGCCGTACGATGACTCAATTTTAATGTTTTCTCAACTTACTTGCATAGAGCTTTAATGTGTGCTATATTAGCAATCCGTGACAGATTTACGGTATTTGCTTTTAATAGCGTAAATGCACGCCTGGGGGTGTGGTGGAATGGTAGACGCGACAGACTTAAAATCTGTTATCCGTAATGGATGTGCGAGTTCAAGTCTCGCCACCCCCATTCACAAATTTGACCCAAGCAGACGAAAAGTTCGATCGCTTATTAAATAATATTTACAAAAAAGATGCCATGTATCCGACTGCGGACATGGCATCTTTTCATTAGGGTGGTAATTATCTTGCCCAGGCAGTTCCAGCCCAAATTCGGACGAATAGCACGCCTGTCACTAAAGCACCTAAGCCCCACTTAATCGCATTTTTAAACAATGCCGTTCTTTGACCGCTATTAGTCAAATCGGCTTGAGTTGTTAAGTTTTTCTCTGCGGTTGCGGCTTCTTGCATCAACTTAGACTTAAATACTTGCGGATCTGTACCCGTAACTCGATTATTCTTCATTAAATTTTCGATTTGGGCAGTTTCGGCTTTGCCTAATTGAGCTTGAATCTGTTTTGCTTGAGCGATTCTCGGCTCGTATTGGGCGGTGACTTGCTTTTGACTCATATCATTGAGCGTAGGTGGCGTAATAAAGAACACCACCACTAAGGCAAAGTAAAATACTCCAGATAGTAGAGCAATCCAAGATAATATTCTCAGTACGATTAGCTCGCGTTTTTTACGAGCCTCGTGATTATCGTAGAAAACTAGAATAAACCCGATTAGCGGTACTGCGGAACGTTCGACAAAACCCCCAGCAGTCTGAAACTGCCAACCTGGACTGCTAAATTGGGGTGGAATTACCGCACTAACTACATCAAATAGTGTTAGCAGTAATAGTCCATAACCAACAAAGCGAAAGAGCACGAGAAAGGAAGTCATTAAGTAGCACCTTTAGTTTAATTCGATCGAAGATAAGCAAATTGAGACGAGAACGTCAGGCTGGTGGAAAATTGCCTTGCCACCACCGCGCCCAATTTATGCCTACTGTTTGTAACGTTTTTATCGTAGCATCCGGAGCCGCCTCATCGATCGGAGTCGAGAGCACCGTCCACAAACAGCGACTATCCCGCAAAGTTTGTTGTCCTAATACCCACGGTACTAGACGTTGAAATGGCACCCCCTTGGGGTTACTATTGGCATGAAACTGATCGCCAGTTACCGTCGTTATTCCTTGCGGATTGATACAAGTACCAAAATAAGCCGTTTTTTTATCGACAAATAAGCTGTAGAACCCCAAACCGGGTTGTTCTTTCATCGTCGATGGCGCGAGGACTTTCGCCGGAACGTTATTAAATACTGGCAGCATGGCATCCATAGTCGGGCGATTGGCAACCCCATCTGTGATATAGCGAATTTCGAGATCGATAACCTGGGGCTTTCCTGCTGTGGATTTGGAGGTGCTAGATGAAGGCAAAGGCGGGGTTGTATAACGATACGATTGTCCCGCACCAACTTTATCTTTTGCGGCTAATGGTTTGGCTGCTGAGATGCTGGCATCTGGCAAAGTCACATTT
Organism: Chamaesiphon sp. VAR_48_metabat_403; assembly: GCF_031422475.1. Taxonomy (NCBI): domain Bacteria; kingdom Bacillati; phylum Cyanobacteriota; class Cyanophyceae; order Gomontiellales; family Chamaesiphonaceae; genus Chamaesiphon; species Chamaesiphon sp. VAR_48_metabat_403. Next base: position 4,144 of record NZ_JANPLS010000281.1, on the reverse strand, counting down.
TGAGGGAAGTTAAAAGCGACAGGTTCTCGCAAGCTCGATTGTTTGGGGCTGTTAATCATTGCATTACCCAATACGCCAATTGCCCCCCCACATAAAACTAGCAGTAGCGATTGACGAGCAAAACTGGTAGCAGCAGTCATGATTGAGATCCCTCCTCTGGCGGCTTAGGCTTAAATAGCTCGATGAGTGCCCAAACGAGCAATACTAGCAAGAATGTCCCAATTACCGAAAATACTAACGAACCCGAACCATCGTGCCAGTATTTAAAAGCCTCCATCTGTCTTTGAGAAACCAAAATTGCCATTAACGAAACGCGCATGGCATTGACCAGAAATCCGATCGCTACCGCCGCCACAGGTATGATTAACTTTTGGAACCATTTCCACGGTAACGGTAACAGCATCAAAAATAGCACCGACATGCCGAGTAATTGAGTCATTGCCACGACACCAGAGCAACCGCTGTAAACTTGGACGCTACCGCCGGGAAGCTCCAGAAAAATGCCCTTTTGAGTGACAGCAAAACCCGCATACCACAACATCGAGCTGGCAAAATGAGCCGTAATCGGCGCAGGATCGGTCAGTTTTGCCAATAAAACTTCGGGAATACCAGAGAAAAACAGCAGCAGCAGTTCTCGCCAGTATTCTTTAAAACCCCGAAAGCCAGATGCGATCGTAGCTAGCGCGATTCCAGCCAGGAAGGGATAACCGATTAAGAAAGATTCTTCACAGTAGCCAGTACATTTGAGCAACAGCAGGGCAAGTAAAATCGTACCAAAGATACTGGCAATCGGCCCAGTTTGAAACTTGAGTTGTTCTTTTCTCTCATACAGCAAATATGCAGCAGTCGCCCAAAATAACATTGCTGTAATTTGACGATCTGAACTACTAACTTTGAAAATCAGCGTCAGGTGAATAGCCATCACTGCCGCACCTAGTACTAACAGTAGAAAAGCTGGAGACGTGGGCGAGATGCCTTTTAAAAAAGCCTGTTGTTTCATGCGTACGATCGATTGTTTCCATTACCTGCATTCACGATCGGTAGAACGAGACAGATTGGTAGATGCTCCATTGCCTTGGTAACTTCCAACGGGAGTGTCAAGTTATTTTTGATGAGAATATCCTATCACCAACAGTGGATCTATGCCGATCTCGAATCCGCACAATTCGATTCAAGATTATCGAAATTATCGACTGGGGATACCAATGCCAGTTTGTTCGTTAGCATTCAACCAAATTTGGCAAGTCTGGCGAGATGTATTGCTAGTAGAATTGAGGGGAATGCTCGGATCGCCGCTGGTAGTTTCGCAAATGTAACTAGCAAGTGCGATCTTTTGGGCGTTGCAGATTTTCAAGTTATAGCCGTAGCCTTGTGCTACTCGCCCAAATTTGGAGATCGTCCGATATCGATCGATGTAATCTAAAATGTTCCAATATTGAGTATTGACTAATAAATAAACTTGCCGCTGGCGGCTGTTAGCAATCCAATTAGTGACTAATTTTGCTGGAAATTGCTCGCTCGTCCACCATAAACTGGGAACAGTCATACCTTGAGGCGATACGGTATCGGCAGTGACGATATTAGGATCGTTACCAATTTCGGTAGCTTTTAATAAAGTCAGATTAACGTCGCAAATTGCTGGAGTTGCGGCATTTGGCACCGATTGAGCTGGGCTGGGATAAGTCGAGCCTACAACTAAACAGATACTAACACTGCAACCGATCGCGCGAGTCAACCACTTAAACTTCGCCCGATCTATGCTTGCATCCATACCCTGACGATCGGTTTTGAGTGTGGAGATCGCTAACTTTTGAGATTGCATGGTAGTTAATTATCCGATCCAAGTTAATTCGATCGTATTACCATCAGGATCTTGAGTAAATAGTGCGGCTCTACCCGAATTGCTCATTTTTACAATGCAGTTAGCTGCAAGCAACTGCTGTTTGGTTGCGTCTAAGTCCCTTACCTCTAGGGCAATATGAGGATTGCGAGTAGATACATGAAGATCGATCCGATCTTTATCCAGATAATCGATATCTTCAATTAAATGAATTTGAAAATTACCGATTTGATACCAAGCACCAGGATATTTTAGAGATCGATCGACTCGTTTTAATCCTAAAACATTGGTGTAAAATTCAATGGCTCGATCTAGATTGGCAACGAGCATCGCTGCGTGTAAACAACTGACGACTTCAATCATAAGATGGGAGATGGGGGAGAGGGAGACTGGGAGTAAGATAATAACAACTATCCACTATTCACTATCCACCAAATACTAGTAACTACGTCTCGATCGTGAAAAGTTTAGATTTATTTCAGATCGAATAGGATGATTTCGGCGTTGGTGGGGCTGGTTACGATTAAATTACTGCCACTAATAGGATAGGCGATCGCATCGCCCGTACTCAATACTCGATCGTCAATGGTTACTTCTCCCTATGCCACATGCAACCACACAGATCGATCGGGCTGCGGCTCAAAAGAGATACTCTCATTGGCATCAATTAGCCCCACGTACATGTTTGCATCTTGATGGATGGTGACAGAACCATCGCGACCATTTTTGGAGGCTACTAGGCGTAATTTGCCCTGTTTCTCAGCCGCTGGAAAATGCTTTTGTTCGTAACTTGGCGTTAAATTTACGGTATCGGGAATAATCCAGATTTGGAGTAAATGCACCGCTTCGTCAGCAGAATGGTTGAATTCACTGTGAGTAATTCCCGTTCCCGCACTCATCCGCTGCACTTCGCCAGGATAGATAACCGCACCAGTTCCCAGACTATTTTAATAATTATTACTGACTCGATCGGGCTTTAACAATTGGGATAGTGGCTAGCTATTCAGCATGAAAGCCCCCAGTCTCCCCGTCCCCCGTCTCCCCTAGCTCCCAACTCCCATCTAAATCTTTAACCCCTTAGTTGCCAGCCATTCCGGGTTGAAAATTCGGGATTGATACCTGGCTCCACCATCGCATAATATTGTCACGATCGTGTGTCCTGGCCCCATTTGTTTTGCCACTTTTACCGCCGCCGCCACATTAATACCCACGGAACCGCCCATAAATAGACCATCCCGCCGCAGCAGTTGGTAGACTACTTCGATACATTCTTGGTCTCCAATTTGAATCGCATCGTCAATAATAATTCCTTCCATATTACCAGTGACGCGACTATTGCCAATTCCTTCCGTAATCGAGCTACCTTCGAGGTGAATTTCACCAGTTTTCACATAACTATATAACCCACTACCCATCGGATCGGCAAGGATGGTTTTAATCTGAGGATTCTTTTTTTTGAGAAATAAAGAAACGCCTGCAAAAGTTCCTCCCGTACCTGTCGAGGATACCCACGCATCGATTTTACCATCAGTCTGCGCCCACATTTCTGGCCCGGTTGTTTCATAATGAGCCAATCTATTTGCTAAATTTTCAAACTGATTTGCCCAGATGGCATTTTCCATTTCTGCGGCTACGCGCCCAGATAATTTGACATAATTATTCGGATCTTTATAGGGCACCGCAGGTACCGTGCGGACTTCTGCGCCGAGAGTGCGGAGTGCTTCAATTTTTTCAGCGGACTGAGTTTCGGGGATGATAATTAGGCACTTATACCCCTTAGCGTTGCAAATATGCGCTAGTCCGATTCCGGTATTTCCGGCGGTGCCTTCGACTACCGTACCTCCCGGTTTGAGGGTGCCCCGACGTTCGGCATCTTCGATGATATATAGTGCCGCTCGATCTTTAACCGAACCGCCTGGATTGAGAAATTCAGCTTTACCTAAAATTTCACACCCAGTTTCATCGCTAAAACTATTGAGTCTAATTAATGGGGTGTTGCCAATTGTGTTAGTAAATCCGTGTTTGATATCCATTGAAAAATTATGATAAGTTTGTTTTTTAGCTATTGGCGATCGCATATTGCTTAAATAATCGATCGATAGCTAAGGTATCGGTTTCGTGTTTGGGAATGAGTTTAATAGCAGCTTCGCAACTGTAGATTTCAGATCGAATAAAATCGTTGAGGATCGGACTAGCTAGAATTGTAGTAGCTTCGTTGGTAGTTGCTTTGATAGTTAACAATCGATTCTCCTTTGGAGCGGCTATGCCAACGATCTCGGCTAAAATATCCACACGATTGCTAAT
>NZ_JANPLS010000280.1:0-11654 GCF_031422475.1 Chamaesiphon sp. VAR_48_metabat_403 | reverse complement strand
TCCATCTGAGAGCGTGTCTGGAGTCAAAGAACACACAATCGCCTTTCGATCGCTTCAGGATGCCTACAAACTCGACGAAAAGTTACGATTGCTCGAAACATCCTCAGCCGAACGGATTCGGATTGCGATCGTCGGAGCTGGCTATACAGGGGTAGAACTTGCCTGTAAACTCGCCGATAGGCTCAAAGAGCGCGGACGGATTCGGTTAATTCAATCGGGAGATAAGATTCTGCCTCGCGCCCCAGAATTTAACCGGAATGCCGCCCTCAAGGCTCTAGAGCAGCGGGGAATTTGGGTGGACTTAGAAACTAACGTTTCCGAGATTACGGCTGACTCCATTGGGCTAATTTACAAGGGTCAGACCGATCCGATCCCAGTCGAGGTTGTGATGTGGACGGTCGGAAATCAGGTCAGTCCAGCCGTCAGTCATTTTGGATTACCGCTGAATCCCCAAGGTAAAATTACCGTTGCCGAAACGCTGCAAGTGACTGAAAATCCCCACATTTTTGCACTCGGCGATGCGGCGGCGATTGCTGATGGCGCAGGTGAATTTATGCCGACTACCGCGCAAGTCGCGTTCCAACAGTCAGATTTTGTCGCTTGGAATGTCTGGTCGTCGTTGACCGATCGACCGTTGTTAGCATTCCGCTATACTAATCTTGGCGAAATGATGACTTTAGGCGATGATAATGCCGTGCTATCGGGGATGGGCATTCAGTTAGACGGCCCACTTGCCTATCTAGCCCGTCGCCTCGTCTATCTCTATCGCTTACCTACTCTAGAGCATCAGCTCAAAGTCGGGTTTAATTGGCTGACACAGCCGTTGGTGAAATTGTTGAGTTAGGTATTAGGTATTAGGTATTAGGTATTAGGTATTAGGTATTAGGTATTAGGCTGCAAGCGTCCTTATAATTCGTTAACACCTAACATCCAACACCTAATCGCTAAAACCTAAAACCTAAAACCTAAATCGTCATGCCATTCGGAATCGTAGCATTCTTGAGCACGACCACAATACCGCTACGAATGTAGTAACCGAGATCTTCACGCTGGGCTTCTTCGACGCTTTCTTTATTGATAATCATTACATCGGAGCCGATGCGGGCATTTTTATCGATAATGGCGCGGCGAATCGTGGTGTTTGCGCCGATACCCATCGGGACACCGCCAGTTTCGGCTTGAGTTTTGCGTTCTGGTGCGGGTTCGTAGTAGTCAGCACCCATAATCAGGGTATCTTCGATCGTGCAACCGTCCATTACCCGTGCGCGCACGCCCAAAACCGAGTGATGAATTCGACACTGTTTGATGATACAGCCTTCACCAATCATCGATTCGGTAATGCGGGCATCTAATAACTTAGTAGGCGGGAGATAACGAGAGCGCGTGTAAATTGGTGCTTGCTCGTCGTAGAAGCTAAATGGTGGTGTCGGCTGCTGGGTGAGCGCGAGGTTAGCATCGTAGAAAGATTCGATCGTTCCAATATCTTCCCAGTAACCATCAAACAGGTAAGCTTGAATATTGTGAGTAGCCGAAGCACCAGGAATGATTTCTTTACCAAAATCGGTTTGTTCGAGCGATTTTTTGAGTAAATCTACCAGTACTTGCTTTTTAAAAACATAAATCCCCATTGAGGCAATATAAGGCTTCTCGGCGGCTTGTTCGGCGTTGAGTCCCAATTTAGTGGTATCGACACGCATACTTTTGAGCGCGTCACCTTTGGGCTTCTCGCTGAATTCTATCACTCGCCCGGATGGATCGATTTTCATCAAGCCAAACTCGGAAGCATTTTTCTCGCTAATCGGCACTACCGATAGGGTAATATCGGCATTGGTTTCGCGGTGACGTTCGACAAATAACCGATAATCCATCCGATAGAGATGATCTCCAGATAGAATGACGACTTCTTCGACATCCCAATCTTCGATAATCGATAAATACTGACGCACCGCATCGGCAGTACCCTGGAACCAATCGGGATTATCCTTGGTTTGTTGCGCGGCGAGGACTTCGACAAAGCCATCGCTAAATCCCGAAAAATTGTAAGCGCGCGAGAGGTGTCGATTCAGCGAAGCTGAGTTAAATTGCGTCAGGACATAAATTTTGAAAATTTCAGAATTGATACAGTTGCTGACGGGGATATCGATCAATCGATATTTCCCGGCGAGGGGAACCGCTGGTTTTGCCCGCAGCTTAGTCAGGGGATATAACCGGGTGCCTGCACCACCGCCTAAAACGATCGCTAAAACTTTTTTCACAATAACCTCTTAAAATAACGATCCGATACGATCGCGCTCACTGAGGGGTTCAACTGGTAGCTCCACCATTACCGCCCCGATCGTGTCGATCTATATAACCTCTATCATCTGATAACTTGGGTACATTCGGGTTGTCTGAGTCGGTATTTTCTGCTACTTTCTTGCCAGAATCAAATTAGTGCTTGCAACTTTGCTAACAATTAGCATATTATTCGACTATACTCTGGCGATCGTCTATTCCATTCCAAAACACCACATTTCGGCAACTGACACACTGAAGCTCTGTCGAAGTGCTCAATGACCGCCCGGGGATTCATGCCCAGGCTAATAGTTCAATTCCACTATAGAGATTAAATACTTACCCAATTCTTGAATAATTGGCGTTGCAGATCGGAAGAATGTTCTAAAGAGCGTAATTGATATTGTTGGGACTGTGGTGCCTCTAAAACAATCGTGACTGTCATTAATCGATCGCCATGAAAGATAGTAACATTAACTTCTTCCCCAGTCTGCGTTAATTTTAACCGATCGGCAAGTTTATCGGCAGTAATTTTAAAACCATCGATCGCCAGTAACTCGTCGCCAGGATCGATACCAGCTAGTTGTGCTGGAGAATTTGCAGCTACCGATTTAATCATCTCTTTGCCATGTTCGGTTTTGACATTGATACCTAAATATGGAATGTTAGATTCAACGGGGTGCAACTCAATCCCAAAGGCATTTAGGTAATCGTTAAAAGGTAACTCTTCAATTCCATGAATATAGCGATCGTAAAATTCAGTTAAATCTAGATCGGCGATCGATTCCATAATTTGTTTGAGTTGAATTTCGGTAAAACCAATTTCAGCTTTCCCAAACTGTTCCCACATTGCTACTAATACATTATCGAAAGATTTAGCACCTTGAGTGCGAGTGCGAATTAGTAGGTCTAATAATAATGTTACCATTTCTCCTTTGAGATAATAGGACATTTGGGAATTAGAACTATTGGCATCGGGGCGATACAACTTAATCCAGGCATCGAAACTCGACTCACTTAATGGTTGTACCAACCGCCCTGGTGTTGTCAAAAAGCGAGTAATTTCTTTACTGAGTTCGGCTAAAAATTCGTGCTCGTCATAAATCCCTGCTCGTCGGGGAATTAATAGATCGTAATAACTAGTTGTCCCCTCACTAAACCAGAGTGAAGGCGTATAATTTTCGCGATCGTAATCAAATTTTTCTAGAGCTGCTGGGCGAATCCGTTTGACATTCCACAGATGAAAAAATTCATGGGCGACTAATTGCATAAAACGGTTGTGTTTCTCTGCGCCCTGAAAATTAAAACGCGGATATAACAGCGAACAACAATTTTTGTGTTCTAAACCACCTCCGCCAGCAGGAGATAAATGTAACAAGAAAATATATCGTTCGTATGGCAATCCACCGAAGATTTTGGCTTCAACTTCGACAATCTTTTTAATATCTTCGATCGCACTATGCGGATCGAGATTACCTTCACCCCAAACTACTAATTGGTGGGGCTTATCTAAAACAGTAAACTCATAAATCTGTTGCGTACCAATCTCAAACGGACTATCGACTAGAGTGTCGAGATCGGCAGCTAAAAAAGTCTGCGGACTAATCTCTGGTAATGGCGTAGTAACTTGCCAATCGGGATGAGGCGTGATAATTTCGATCTCGATCGGACAGTCTTCAAATCCAGGAATGTAAAAACACAATGCGGCTGGATTAAAATAACCATGAGTTGCATCTAAATGATTAGTTCTGACGGTTAACTCATAAGCGAAAACTCGATAGCTAATCGAAATCTTACTACTATCGCTTGTCAAAATTCGCCAATTATTTTTAGCAGTTTTGGTTACAGATAATTTTCGACCTTTATCTGATGTTGCCACAAAGTCTTGAACTTGCTTGGCGTATTCCCTCACCAGATAAGAACCTGGAGTCCATACTGGCATGCTCACATCCAACAATTCACCATCCCAATTACTTACTGTTAATTTCACCTCGAATAGATGAGTTTGCGGCAATGGCATCGCTATTTGATAAGCTAGTTTTGGCACGTAAACTTGAGGATATGCAGCAGTTGTAACTGTAGCTTGAGTCATCTTGGGTGATAGGAAAAAGGGATTAGAGATTGGTTAGATCGTTGCTGATAAATCTCAACTAGTTCTTAATTCTTGGGCGGCTAGATAAATTTGACTCCATTCACCCATAACTTGATTGGTTTTAATCTTGAGCGATTTGGCGATCGATTCTACAGAGATACCCGCTTTTAAACTCTGCATGATTTCGCTTTGTTTGGCTTCTAAACCATTACAAAATTTCTCCCATTGGCTGGGAGTTAAGCCTAAATTATGCTCTTGCAAAGAGATATGCAACCACTGAGAAACTAGTTCTGATTCTGCTTTAATGGCAAATACTTTCAGCGTGTGATAATTAATTTTTTCACGCAGCCGATAGACTTGTTTGATATCCATTTTTAAAGCAATCGCGATCGCTTCTGGCGTTTTACCTTGAAGATAAAGATCCAACCATTTACCCGCTTCAGGGCTGACATTTTCGCTCAGATAACTCCGGAGTGTATCTTTTACCCGATCGCGGGCAATTTGCGTTTCTTCCCACTCTTGTTGTTGCTGATAGTCATCTTGAGCCTGTTTATCTAACAAGCTAAAAGTCGAGTCGCTATCGCTGACAATTTCATCTGAAACTAATTTAACCAAATCGTTTTGAGGTACATTAGTTACGCCACCTTTTTGCGATCGACGCAAATAGTTAACAAAGCGGTGGGCGAGTAAAGGTTGATTGCGAATCGGGCGCAAGCAGTACTCTTCAATACTGGCAAATAATAAAGTATCGCGCAACCGAGGATTTCTAGTACATTGTCCGATCCAAGCAATTTGCTGCTGGATGTACTTGTCGCCTTGCAGCAACTCTTGAATTACCTCTTGCAATACATCGACAACTTGTCGCTGCCGATCGTTACTGAGCGTCAGCCAAGCGCGAATCTTATCGCGTAAGACAGCCAATCCACCCAACCGCTGCATCAAATTTTTATAAGCACGTTCTGGTGGCAATCCTAAGTACCGTTGGAGCAGAATCCGCATCCGGTAATCCATCGCCCGATCGACAATTTTTAAATGTTCGGCATCGAGGGTTTCCAGTCGTTCGCGATTTTCGCCTAGCAGCCAGTTGAGAATACTAGCTTGAGTAGTGGCATTTTGTCCGCTACATTCTGTAGCAATGCGGGTTTCCCACTGAGTGGCGATTTTGTCTATAATTACGTTCGTCATCTGGCGGCTGCTCCTGTCCCCTCGGTGTAAATAAAGGTGGCGATCGAACTTAGGGTTCGATTCACAATATAGCTGATGGTCTTCGTCTAACGGGGCGGCTGAATGGCCCAATTAGAATCTACTCGTCAGATTCTAATTGGGCGGTTAGAGCGAAATTATGTCGGGGTGTTAGTAACGAATTATTTTTGTGATAGTTAGTTCCAAGTTTTGAGAAAGTTTATACCGATCTACTCCGTATGCTCGCAGTTAGCGATCGGGCCGAGCGGTAGTAGGGACACCGCCAATCTGATATCGCTATTTTTCTAGTTATAGTCTAACCAACTGAGTGGACGATCGATCGATTTTAGGCGATCGACTAATGGCTTAAAAGTAACTAAAAAGTCGTAAGACAACTGCGATCGAGCCATCCTACGACAATTCGGCTGTTTGGCGGAATAGAGCGAAAGACTGAGACTAAAACGAAATAATTAGATAGCCATTTTGAAACTTCGCACCCGTCACGCTCGCGCCCTTGAGCGGCGGTGGTAGCAACAGATTGCGGCGTTGATCTCCAGCCTCGATCGTCACCTCTGGCCCCGATTGCGTCAGCTTGACTTGGGTTTTATCAAAACCAGGCAAATAGAGGCGTACCTCGCGCTTGGCGGCATCGATGGCGATCGGTTTGGGTGCAGTTACCGCCTGACTAAAATCGGGCATGGCATCGATCAGCGGTTGCCAATCGGCACCCATCCGCATGGGGATAGATGTCACCGCTAAGGGGTCAAATTCGGCTCCTACAGTGTCGGAAACTATCCCGCGATTGAAAATTATCCCGCCGATCGTCAAGCCCGATTGTTGGGCACTACCCCATAAATACTTTGCCGTAGCAACTGCGGCGGTATCTTCGCTAGTGACCAGATAACCCACCACTCGCTGGGGATTGCTAATGACGGATTGACTTTGCTCTAAAAATTTATTTGCTTCCTGCATCGGCGCAGACATGACACTTTCACCAGTCCAGGCGATCGTCAAAATCGCTGCCATTGCGGGCTGCATAATCGGCGAGACAGTCCGCCACAGATCTGATTCTTCGACTACCGCCACGAACCGCCGCAGATACCAACTGAGACTATCAGCCATGCCTGCCATTCGCAGAGTCGTCAAATCGCCAGTACCATCGTAGACGATCGTGTCGTACTTGCCACTCGCATCATACTGTCGTAAGGCATTAAGTGCGATCGCGCTATCCATACCGGGTAAGATTGCCAATTCTTGACCGTAAACATTGCGTAAAATGGGCGATCGCAAGTAACGGGATTCAATTTGCTTGACATCTTCCCAACCCCGCTCGATCGCGACAGTTGCCGAAATTAAGACGACTTCCAGATTTGCACCGATAGATTGGGGTTTATCCGTCAAGGGGACACCCAGCAAGATCCCCGTCGCAGGCGTAGGATCTTGACTGACAAATAATACCCGCCGACCCAGGTTAGCTTGTTGTTTGGCAGCGGCGATCGCCACAGTAGTCCGACCGGAACCGCCTTTACCAAGGAAGGTGAGAATTTGGGGCATATTATTCTACAACTTTGAGTTCATCTTCAAAAAACCAGGTACTAGTTTTGTCTTCAAATTCGACGACGGCACCAACACCGCTACCATCGGTCATTTTAAATTCTCTAACCGTCCCTACTTTACCTAGTTTACTCACAACGCCATTAGATACGCGATCTCTGAGGCGAAAAACTTTTACTTGTTGACCGATTTCCATTGAACTTAAAGGTTATTGGTATAATTTCTCCATTCCACAGTGTACCGGAATTCCATGCTCAGATTAACTCCCTCATCATCTTTATTGGAGATGGGAGTGTGGGAAGTGTGAGAGGTGTGGGGTGATGTGAATGAGTAGGGATGAAATATGCCAGACTAGTAACATATCTCATCTGTAGGAATCGATCTTGATGATGGCTAACAGACGTAATTTCTTATACTTGCTCGGTGCAGGTACGACAGGCACTCTCTTGGGTACGCTGCCTGCGGCTAGTTGGGCGGCACCTACAATCGCCACAGTCACAGCAACTGAAATGTTTAAGCTACCACCCCTAACTTACGATTACAACGCGTTAGAACCCCATATCGACGCAGCCACGATGGAGTTTCATCATGACAAGCACCATGCAGCGTATGTCAAAAATTTGAATGCAGCGGTGACTAAATATCCCGAACTCAAAACTAAGACTGTCGAGCAACTGCTAACTAGCCTGAGTACGTTACCCAAAGATATTCAAACCACCGTCAGAAATAATGGTGGCGGACATTACAACCATACGATGTACTGGCAAATTATGGGTCCAAAAGGTGGCGGTAAGCCGACAGGTGAGATCGCAGCGGCAATTCAGAAGCAGTTTGGCTCGTTCGATACGTTTAAAACTCAATTTAATGAAGCTGGGACGAAACTATTCGGCAGCGGTTGGGTGTGGTTAGTCAACCAACAGGGAAAACTCAAAATTATTACGACTCCCAATCAAGATAGTCCGATTTCGGAAGGCATCTACCCAATTATGGGAAATGATGTGTGGGAACATGCCTATTATCTCAAGTATCAAAATCGTCGTCCCGATTATTTAGCAGCGTGGTGGAATGTCATTAATTGGAATGAAGTTAACAATCGATTTGCAAAATCTTTGAAAGCTTAGATCGGATCTACATGAATAGTGAAGAATTAGCCAAACATATCGAGCAGACAAATAGTATGGGTAAGTCATGGCTTTTGGTACAACTTCGCTTACAAAAATTAGCCGAAGCCAAGCCAGATCTATCCAGCACAGAATATCATGCCAGAGTGAATGATATTTACCAAGATATGATGAATCTGGGTGAGTGGTGGGTGGGCATCGAAGATGAAGTTTTTTGAGCTAGAGGTGGTATTCCATGCTGCCAGATAAAGAGCGATCGACTTCATCCTAAATTTCCGATGTAATCGATTGCGGCAACAATGCAAGCTTAATCCAGCTCAAAACAGCGATCGAATAACGCGACTTCGATCGGGATAAACGAGTAGATACTTTGCAGATGGCAGCTTTGAGCTAAACTGGTCGAAGGTCAAGACCGCATTTTTATTCAGCGATCGATTAGTCCACAATGCTATCTCGATTCAAATTACCCATCAGCATAACCATAAACTCAATGAACACCCGCACCTTGGCTGATAGATACTTTTTCTGCTGGCACATCGCTAAAGGATACATTTAGCTTCAAGTCTGGATACTGAAGTGCGAATTCTGATAAGCGCGGTGCGATTTGCATTTTGCCGATCGCAACTGAGAGATTTAGCCGCAAAGTCCCTGTCGGCATTAATTGAGACTGTTTTATTTCGAGTTCTGCTGCTTCTAATTCATCTAGAATTTGCTGACAGCGTTCGCGTAGCGTTCACTTTGTAAAATCGAAGTACTTCGTACCATCTTCTGTTAGCGTCAAACTGCGGGTAGTGCGTTGCAATAAACGAATCGCGCTATGTCAAATCATCCTCTAGATCTTCTCGAACCAACAGATCGATCGCTCCTTGACCTCATTTTCGAGCATGTTGATGATGCAATGTTGGCTGAAATCGCCATGTGTGATTATGGCGATGACGTAGAAATTCACCTAGCCGCATTACTTCAAATTAGAGCAAACAAGATCCCAGTCCCAATCCAATGGCATCCTGGAGAAGTCCTTTGTCTGACTCGTTGGACAGAATGGGATAGTCTCCTACAAGATCGAGCGATTTCCGATCGTAATCATTGGATGCGGCTGTTTGCTTGTGCGGTGTTGATTTGGGCTTCACTCGAACCTGAAAATTATGAAGGGGAGGAATATTGGGACAATATCGAAGGGGAAGACTCGACAATCATTCAGTTGCTCGATAGTGCTGTGCATCTGGGTGATGATGTATCGATCTCGACTTTAAGGTTTCTCGCTTGGCGAATGCAATGTCAGATCGAGAGAGCGTTAATTGATGAAGATTTTGGCAATTGTCCTTGCTATGCAGTGGCGATGTTATTATTATGTGTTTCACTAAATCAATGCAAGCCCGAAATCATCAGCTTTCTAATTTCGATGGCATATTGTAATCGTGAATATATTCCGGTTTCTAGAGAGATCGATGAATGTCAACGTTCCCAGAAATGGCGTGATAAAATTTATCACATATTGCTGGCTCCAACAGCATCAAATTATGTGCAAACACATCCAGAGCTTCAAAGTTTAGCAAGAGAAATGATGGGTGAACTTGATGCTTAGATTGAGTTCGATCGCTAGATAAGTTCAGTCCTAATTCTTTATATTTTATAAATTATTCAATATCTGCTGATAATCTTGAGGCGTATCGAGATCGATCGATCCTTGCGGGAAATCAATAGTTACAGTGGCATTTAGGTGATTTTTAATTACTACTTTGGCACCTTCAGCACAAGTCAATTTCAGCAGTTCTGGAAATAGCTGCCGATCGAATAATGCGGGAACGCCAATTGTATCTTGATAGCTTGCTGCAACGATCGATTGATGAGTAGCATCATAGGTCGATCGCAGTTGCCGAATTATTTGTGGTGACACAAAAGGTTGATCGCACAGCAGCAGAATAGCAGCGTTCACATCCATATTCCGATTACCTCCGGTACAGCAAAGCTGAACGAGTAATGCTTGAATACCCGTGCGGATTGACGATCCCATCCCCGTTTGCCATTCAGGATTATTGACTATTTGCACTGGTAAATCGATGATTTCAGCCTGAATTCGTTGGCTGTGCCTCCGCTTTGCGGAATCGCTAGATGCACCCAATACAATGATAATTGGATCGCAATTAGCAGCGATCGCTGTCTCAGTAATCGATCGCAATAAACTTCTTCCTTGCCATTCCAATAATTGTTTGGGTGTGCCCATCCGAGTTGAGGCACCTGCGGCGAGAATCACAGCAGCAATTTGACTAGGTGGACGATCGATCTGCATAATCTAAGTAGGGTTAAACTCGGAATAAATACAATACGCTTCGGTTAAGAAATAGTTGAGCGTAACGTCAGTCCGCGTAGGCGGACTTTGCATTCCCAGCGGCGACTTCAGTCGCTGGCTAACTGTTTTAGGCAAACCGCAGGACGATCGGTAATCACCGCCTGAATTTCGGCAATGATCGCGATCGCAATTTCTTCTGGTGTTTCCGCCCCAATATCTAGACCAATTGGGGCGTGCAGCCGCTGAAATTGTGCGGGAGTAACAGCTAAATCTTGCAGCAGTTTAGCTGTGCGTTGACGCGCTCCGAGCAAGCCAATATACCTGGTGGAGCCAGCTAATAGGCTCCGCAAAATTTCCAAATCGTCGAGATAATTGTGAGTCATCACTACAGCAATTGTCTGTGGATTAATTTTAACTTGAAGATCGATCGTCTCTCGGCGTGCCAGGATAATTCGATCGACCATTGGAAAGCGATTAGCAGTAGTTTCTAGCGATCGACAATCCACGATGGTAAGCTGCCAGCCCAAGGCTGTTGCAAACTGAGCCAGGGGCAAAACATCGCGCCCTGCACCAAAGATGGTTAGATGGGGTGGCGGTTGAATAACTTCGATCGAGACATCTGCTTGTCCTAGCTGTAGGCAATATTGACGATGGATCGTAGTTTTTTGCTGCAAGGCGATTTGAGCATCGGCGGCGATCTGCGCGGACAATTCAACATCTTCAATATTGCTGTCAATTTTACCCTCTGAATGCAGCATCAATCTTGCTCCAATTGGAACTGAGGAGCTACCTTCAACCTGAAATATTGTTGCCAAAACGCCCGATTGCTCACGATCGAAACATTCGGCAATAAAGGTGAGTGGATTGTGAGGATAATCAATCAAATGATCCACCAAAACCGACACCACGCCCTCACAACCGATCCCAAATCCCCACAGTAGATCCTCCTCCGTCGTGGTGTCGTAGGTAATCACAAAAGGCTGATAAGGCGGAGTTTGTCGCTGCACATGGCACAAGATATCCTGTTCGAGACAGCCACCGCTGACCATCCCCGCAATTTCACCGCTACCTGCAATTAACATTCTGGCTCCAGTTTTACGGTAGGTAGAGCCTTGCGTCTGGACGACAGTGGCGAGGAATA
>NZ_JANPLS010000279.1:0-17992 GCF_031422475.1 Chamaesiphon sp. VAR_48_metabat_403 | reverse complement strand
CGTGTCGGCTAGACTTCGGCTGAGTTGGTGTTACCCTCCCAACCCCCCTTTATAAGGGGGGGCTTATCGGGCTCCCTCCCCTTTATATGGGGAGGGCTGGGGTGGGGTAAAGATCTACGCAGTAACTCAATAGAGTAGATTTAGAATTAGACAGCGTAAGCGTGTTGCAGTGCCCAGATGACTAAGAAAACTATGCCACCTAAGACGATCGTCGAAGAGATCGCGATCGCTACTGGAGTATCGGCTCCTTTAAATTTCATGATGCCGCGATCGAGATCTGACATAATTATTAGTACATAAGAATTAGTGTTGTTCTACTAGTATAGCAAAAATTCCCGATCGACAACTGATTAGGTTTTAGTGGATAGTGGATAGTAGATAGTGGATAGATTTTGGAATAATCCGCTGGCTCCCAGTCCCCCCATCTCCCAGTCCCCCCGTCTCCCCGTCTCCCCGTCCTCCCAAAATTCCCGATCGACAACCAATCGAGCGGTGCTAAGATACGTTAAATCGATGCCAACAATTACCTGTAGGTCGAGAAAAATTGTGGGTATTGCATTAGAAAACATCTCCAAATCCTTTGGGAGCTTCCAAGCTGTCGATCGGGTAAATTTAGAAATCGCGCCTGGTTCCCTGATTGCATTACTCGGTCCCTCTGGTTCTGGTAAATCGACACTGCTCAGACTGATTGCAGGGCTAGAAACACCCGATCGCGGGCGATTATGGTTGGCGGGGCAAGATGCCACCCAGCAGAGCGTTGCCAAGCGAAATATCGGCTTTGTGTTCCAGCATTACGCCTTATTCAAACATCTCACCGTCCGGCAAAATATCGCTTTCGGCATGGAGATTCGATCTATATCTGCCGCCAAAATTGCCACCAAAGTCGCCGAACTGCTGGATTTAATTCAACTTGAAGGTTTGGGCGATCGTTATCCCTCACAAATTTCTGGGGGACAACGCCAGCGGGTAGCTCTAGCCAGAGCCTTAGCCATCGATCCGCAGGTACTCTTGCTCGACGAACCCTTCGGCGCGCTCGATGCCAAGGTGCGAAAAGATTTACGCGCGTGGCTGCGTCAACTTCACGATCTCACGCGCGTGACGACGGTATTTGTCACCCACGATCGATCGGATGCAATGGAAGTC
This sequence comes from Chamaesiphon sp. VAR_48_metabat_403, assembly GCF_031422475.1. Lineage (NCBI taxonomy): Bacteria > Bacillati > Cyanobacteriota > Cyanophyceae > Gomontiellales > Chamaesiphonaceae > Chamaesiphon > Chamaesiphon sp. VAR_48_metabat_403. The sequence continues at coordinate 16,849 of NZ_JANPLS010000279.1, read as the reverse complement.
GCCGATAAAATTGTCATTATGAATCAAGGAAAAATCGAACAAATTGGCACGCCTGCCGAGATTTACGACCGTCCAGCAAATGCATTTGTGATGAGTTTTCTCGGCCCGGTAAATATCTTACCCAGCAGCCTAAATATCTTTCAACAAAATGGTTTTGCCGCCACCACACCCAAAATGTTTCTCCGCCCACAAGATATCGCGATTGAAATCACCGCAAATACCACAACTGTCGCCGCCAAGGTCGATCGACTAGTCCATCTCGGCTCGGAAATTCAAGCCGAATTAGCCTTAGCTGACGGTCAGACGATCGTCGCACATCTGACTAAAGAACGCTTTGCCGAGCTTCAATTAGAACCCCAACAGCAGGTATTTGTCAAGCCCAAAGAAGCCAAATCTTTCCCGATCGATTATTCAATTTAGAGATGGGAGTAAATTAATTACATCGTGGATAGGCGATCGATGCTTGTGTATAGCTGCTTGGATTGTTGGATGGATAATAACGGATTCCACCCCGATTATTTCTGACATAGATCTTGCTATTAGCATCTACTTGAAAACATGCAGTTCTAGACTGAAAGCCAACTTTTGAATTGAAGTTAGCTGAAGATCGATTGGTAACCGGACGAACGATCGTCGGACTTTTGACAGTAGTATATCTTGATGTTTGTGCCAAACTAGGCAATGTCGGAACGATCGCGATGGTTCCAGTCAAGCAGATAATCGGTAGGATAAATTTAGTCATCATCGATCGGGATTAGAATATACATCCAAAACCAATGATATTTCGCTAATCTGGCGATTGACTGCGATCGAGATCGACTTGAATAGGTAAGATGATGGTGCGATCGATCTATTGTGACGGCATGTATATCTTGGATACTCGATCGAATGAAGTACATTAGCTAGCCACCAGTCACTTTCACGATCGATAGTCTTCACTAGAATGGGAACCGCTATCCCAAATCCTATAGATGTTAAGGATTTAGGCTTTCACATTATCAAAATGCGATCGCTGGGTAAAAAGATCGTGTAAATCAGATCTAGATAATGCAACTTTTTCGGAATCAATAGCGATCGCGTTGTATGTAGCTCAGTGGGCAATTATTGTAAGCAAGCCTGGGGTTGCATGAAAATAATATCGATCGCAAGTGCTTCATTATTGGTAGCTTTAGTATTGACTAGCTGTACTAATCAAAATACCGAAGTCAAGGTCGGTAGTTCGCCGTCAACTTCAGCAGATACCAATGTCAAGACCGACAGTTCGCCATCAACTTTAGCAACCTCAAAACTGTTTTTATTTACTCGTAATGGTAAATATGGTTATATCGATCGCACTGGCAAGATCGTCATACCAGCTAAATTAGATACCCCTTACGAAAACTCCAATTCAGCAACTCTCGTTGGCGAAGCCTCTCAGAATGAGAATCGCGATGAACTAATTAGCTTCGAGCAAGATGACATCTCTGCAAATATGAGATATGAATTTATGTACAGGCTCGGTCTATATGGACCCAAACCCAGAGTAAGGAGCGATTATTTGTATGGATATAAAAATCGTCGAACGGGAAAAGTTATCGTTCGACCCCAATTTCGTAATGCTGCCGATCGATTCTCTGAGGGACTTGCGTGGGTAATAGACAAACGGGATCGTGTCGGTTATATCGACAAACAAGGTAAGGTAGTTATCTTGCCGCAATACAGCTACAGCGAACCAATCTTTTCCATGTCATTACCAACGGATTATCGCGGTAGCGATTTCAATGGTGGTTTAGCTAGAGTGTGTTCGGCGGGTAAATCAAGCAAATGTGGATATATCGATCGCACGGGAAAAGTTGTCATTCCCTTAAAGTACGATCGAGTTGCTGAGAAATTTAGTAATGGCTTGGCTTGGGTAGAAATTAACGAGGGATATGGTTATATCGACAAAACTGGTAAGATAGTTATTTCACTTCAAAGTTACTCTAGTGCGGATAACTTCGATGGCGATTTAGCTAGAGTGTGTCGTGACAAATGTGGATATATCGATCGTACTGGGAAAGTTGTCATTCCCTTAAAGTACGATCGAGTTGCTCGGAAATTTAGCAATGGCTTGGCTTGGGTAGTAATTAACGAGCGGCTCGGTTACATCGACAAAACTGGTCAAGTAAAAATCCCCATTAAATTTACTTATGATTTTCAACCTTCCAGACCCCGTTACTTTGAAGACGGTCCGTTCGTCGCGATAACGGGCACAGGTTTAGATGTTAATTTCGAGCGCGGTTTGGCAGTAGTAAGGATACCTAAAACTTGTGGATCGAGCGATGGAAAAGATTGCGATCGATTTGGTTATGGTTATATCGATACCACTGGAAAATTAGTCTTTGAATTTTAGATCCGGCGAGTGTTTCTCCGTTAATCGACCTGAAAATGTGCCACTGACCCAGAATAGCTGGTAGCATCGATCGCATATCTACTATTTTAAGGCGACTATATTTATGACTACTGCTGTTCAGACTCCAGCATTCGCCGAGGGAATTCAGTATTTTGGGGAATTACTTCCAGGCTTCGATACTTATGGTCAAACACCCGCAATCGCTGATGGGCAAACATGTATCGCCGATCCGAACGATCTCGCTGCCGCTTTTCAAACTCTGCTCTACGCGGATGCATTGCGTTATCTCACTCTGCAAGTCTGTGCTAGTAAAGCATCGGGACATCCCGGTGGATTTGCCAGCCAAGCGGAAGTCTATGCCTCATTGGTGATGCTCGGACATAAGAATATTCTGACTGAAGTCGGACACCATGCGCCGGGATTCTATAGTGCGATGTTTCTCGATCGATCTCTTGAAGCAATGGGTATCGATACGGTTCAACAATTGCGCGACAAGTTCCGCGAAAAAGATGGGCTGATTGGACACTTATCTGGCTTCATACCCGGCATTCTCGCTCCGGCGGGGCCACTCGGTCAAGGACAACATTTCGCTATGTCTGCGGCGAAATTGCACCCAAATAAATTATTTCCCTTTACTGTCGGTGATGGTGGTTTGGGTGAACCGTATATTATCAGTGCGATGCAGCATTTTCATACGGCATTCCCCCATATCACTAATTTCTTACCCGTGTTGGTGTGGAATGGTTATTCTCAAGAGCATCATAGTATGGTGTCTACCAAAACTAACCAGGAAATGCTCGGTTATTGGCAAGGTAATGGGTTTGAAGAAGTCATTATGGTGAATGCCAAGGATTTCGACGATAAGAATCAGACAGGTGAATATGTCGATAGCACGTTATTCTCACCTGAAAAACGGTTAGCATTTACTCATGCGGTGCTGGCTGGTGTCGATCGAGCCGCCGAATCTGCCCTGAATGGTAAATTAACCGTCTTCATCATCAAACAACTTAAAGGCGCGGGCGTTCACGCCACAGGTTCCAAATCCCATAACCTCTACGCTCACCATACCCTCGATCACGCCGATATTATTACTGGCTTAAAAAATCGCGCCCTCCATCCTCAAGCATGGGAACTAGTGCGGACGAACTGCGAACGCGCTGGCGGCGGCTCATCATCTAAAGTAGCCACCACCGAATCAGTTTTCCCAGTACCCAGCCTTGGCACCCTCCCCCTCGAAGAATACGCAGCAGGCGAAGCCAAAGTATCCACCACCGCAATGGGGCGATTAGTCGGTTACGTCGGGCAAACAGACAAAAACTTTATCGTTACCAATGCCGATGGGAACGAAGCTTCAGGGATTGCCAATATCAACCAAGCCCTGAAAATCATCCACCCCACCACCGACGAATTATACTTCCAAGCACCCGACGGACAAGTATACGAACCCCTCAGTGAAGATGCTTGCGCGGGATTAGCCGCCGGACTTGCCCTCATGGGTGCCCGCACTCTCTGGTGCTCCTACGAATCCTTCGCCATCAACGGTTTACCCATCTGGCAAACCGTCACCCAAGCAATGGCAGAACTCCGCCGCCCCACCCCTTCTACTATCACCCTCTACACCGCAGGCGCACTAGAACAAGGACGCAACGGCTGGACGCACCAACGCCCCGAAATCGAAGCCTACTTCGCCTCAATGATGCGGAATGGCAACGTCTTCCCCGTTTTTCCACCCGATGCCAATAGTATCCAAGTCTGCTACGACTGGGCATTAACCACCCAAAATAAAGGCGTAGTCATCACCGCCAGTAAATCACCCTTACCCATCCGCACCACCTTCGCCCAAACTCGCCAAGGTTTGGAAGATGGCGCGGTAGTCTTGCAAGATACCCATGGAGACAAGCAAGTAGTCTTTGCAGTCATCGGTGACATGACGCTAGCACCAGCGTTTGAAGCCGCTGCGTTTTTAAAAACCGAGGGGATCGGCTCGAAAATTGTCTCGATTATCAATCCGCGTCGCCTCTACCGCCCTAGCGATGTCGCCTGGGATACCTGTAGCGAACCAGACGGTGGTTTCTTGTCCGACTCTAAATTCGCTGAAATCTTCGGCGGCAGTGCCTTAATCGGCGTTACAGGTGGCGCACCTGCGATGTTAGAACCCGTGATGTTGCGATCGACCTCGCCCCGCGATACTTTCGCTTGGAAGCGCGGCGAAACTACCGCTACTGCGGGTCAGTTGATGGCATTTAATGGAATAACTGCTGAAGCTTTATCTAAGCGGGGGTTAGAGTTAGTTAAATAGATTCTGTACATTACACTTATGCAGATTACAACATCCATTCCGATGCCCGATCGCCTAGATCGAGCAAAATACTCACAGCCTTGCCCAATCGGGGCTTTTCAGTAGTTGCTGCGATAAATTTCTGGACTTGGGCGACACTACCCATCGCCGCCAAATAAGAGCCAACGGTATCTAAATGAGCAAGATATTCGGCTTCTGAGAGCGGAAAAGATGCTTGTTCTTGATATTTCCACATCACTTGGAGATAGATTTTATTCGGAGCCTTCCGCATCTGAACGTCATAGGAATAACCCCATTTAGTAACGATAGTCTCTCTAAGTTCTTGTCCAGTCACAATATTAGGTGGATAGTGGATAGCGATCGATTAATCGAAGGTAATACTTAATTTAACCCGATTTGTTAGTGGATTTTGGATTTTGGATTTAAAGAAGCTTGCATCCTTCTCATCCCTATCCCCTTTTCTAACTAGCAACTTGGGTTAATTTGCCTGTATTGCCATCGAGAATTGCATCTACACCGACTGGTAGTGCGGCATTGTAGCCGTCGTGTCCGAAGGGTAGATTGGCGACAATCGGGATCTGAAGATCGGTGAGGCGATCGCGTAGGACCTCTTCTACTGTAAAGCTAGAACTTCCTTCAGGGGGTTCGCATTGACTAAACCTGCCAATCGCAATTCCAGCAACCTGTGACAGCGCGCCAGTCAGCCGCCAATGGGTGAGTAACCGATCGATCCGGTAAGGAGCTTCAGTGACATCTTCGATCGCCAAAATCGTTCCAGTTAAATCTGGCTGGTGTTTGGTGCCGAGTAGATGGGTAGCTACGGTGAGGTTGCAGGGCAGTAATTTACCCCGAGCGATCTTGCCCGCCCAACTATCGCCATGCAGTGGCGGGATCGGTTTCCCCGCCACCAAATCGAATAACCGATCGCGCGACCAATCGGGTTCATCTGATAAAGTAGTAAGTAATGGCCCATGAATCCCCGCGATTCCTTGCTGTGCCAGACTCCATAATAAAGCAGTAATATCGGAAAACCCAATCAACCACTTGGGTGCGATTGTCGGCTCCCACTGCCAATTTTCCAATAACCGCATCCCGCCATAACCGCCCCGCACGCACAAAATCCCCCGACACTCCGGATCTGTCCAAGCCGCCGCTAATTGACTGCGGCGAGTCTCATCCGTCCCGGCTAGATAACCCCAACTCGCCTCGATTTCTGGTGCTACTTCGACCCTAAACCCGCGCTCTCGCCAAATTTCAATCCCCCGATCTAATGCCGTGCGACCTCGCAATTTGCCACTTGGAGCAATTACCCGTAACAAATCTCCACTTTTGAGGGGTAAAGGTGTTTGACAAGGTGCAATCATGGGTATTTATAAGATATGCGAATTGATTTTTACTAGAGCTAAAGATTAGTAAGCGATCGCAGGTTAGAATTTGGATTAACTACTCACTCACATCTTGCCAGATCGCTAGATCTAAGATTCAAGATTAATCCTTGGCTTACTTCTCCTCACCGAGACACTACGCTATGACTTCACTTAGTACGAGTAGTCTATCTTGTGAAGCATCGTTTCCTCATTATTACCCCCATCAATACACCTGAGTTGCCATGATAGCGTAAACTATCGGCAGACTGGAGCCACCCGAACCCCATGACCAACCAACTAGCGGTAAAAATAGTCTGCCAAAATCCTGAATGTCAGGCTCCCAATCCGGCGAGTCATAATTTTTGCGCACACTGTCGAACGGCTATCCCTAAAGTTTATTTATGGGCGGTAGGTGAAGATGCCTCTAGCCTCAAAGCCGGACAGACGTTAGCGAATAATCGCTATGTCGCTGTGAACAATCGAGTATTGCTAGATACAAAACCGGGCTGGCAACCGGAAGTTGTGGAAAAAGTGCCTGAATGGATCGTGCCCTACCTGCGACTGATCGGGCACCGTCCACACGTACCCCAGGTGTACGGTTCTGTGGCTTACAATCGCTCTGGGCGACGGACTAGTACGATCTGGTTGCTCGAAAAAGCCCCGATCTATAGCGAGGGTTTGGGAGCCGCACTGGCGGGTAAGGTGATGCCAGAACTGAGCGAGAGTTGGAAAACCGCCGGATCGATGCGCCAGCTCAATTGGCTGTGGCAAATCGCCAATCTGTGGGACTCAATGGAAGTTGAAGGCGTGAGCCGGACGTTGCTACATCCAGAAGTATTACGAGTCGAAGGTGGCTTGCTACGCGCGATCGAATTGATGCCTAATGGCGAATCGCCACCCAAGTTAGCCGAACTGGGCAAAATCTGGAAGATGTGGCAAAAGCAGGCGCGGATCGGCATCGCCCAAACTTTAGAAAAAATTTGCGATCGGCTAGTTAAAGAAGAATTTACCACGGCTACCCAACTGATTGCGTCGATCGATGAAGCCCTCAGAACGGTTGGGCAAAAACAGTTTCTCAATTGTAACTACATTACCCTTACCCATACCGGGCCGACGCGGGAACAGAATGAGGATGCCTGTTATCCGCCCAGTGGCGATGGACTATATCAAAATACAGGCTACGATCTGAGTCTGGCGATCGTCTGCGATGGTGTCGGCGGTCATCAAGGTGGCGAGGTTGCGTCTAATTTGGCGATCGAAACCATTCACCGTCGGATCGAAACCGTCCTCGATAAGCCCGAAAATCGCTATCCCGATAGTATTAGCATCCAAATCGAAAATTCTACTTGTATTGCTAACGATCGCATCAGTCATCTCAATGACAGCGAGAATCGTCAGGAACGCGAGCGAATGGGAACGACTATGGTAATGAGCCTGATCTACGGTCATGAGGCTTATTTCGCCCATATCGGCGACTCTCGGCTGTATCGAATTACGCGGACTGGTTGCCATCAAATGACCTTAGATGACGATTTGGCAACTAGAGAAGTTCGGCTCAGTGGGGTATTATACCGAGAAGCCTTGGGGATGAGTTCTTCGGGTTCGCTCTATCAAGCTCTGGGGATGAATTCTTCGAGTTCGCTCCATCCCAATATCCGCCGCACGATCGTCGATGAAGAGTGTATCTTTTTACTATGTTCCGACGGTGTGAGCGATCGCGATCGGGTCGAACAATACTGGCAGACTGAAATTTTACCCGTATTAGAGGGAAAAGTCGATCTGGCTACTGCTTGTCAGCGGACGATCAACATGGCAAATACTCACAACGGACACGATAACGCCACTGTCGCCCTGGTACATTGTCAAGTCAAACAGCCAGTTGAAGCCGGACAAAATACCACGCTCCAAGATTTTCCTGCCGATGTGAGTACTTACGTCCATACCGATACCCTACTGCTCAGTAGTCCCGAAAGCAATGCTAACGGGGGTGCTCGCCAGCAGAGCAGTCCGGTCGATCGATCGGTAGCTACGCCGACCGCTAATAACACACAGCCCATCCTGCTAGCCATCGGTGCGATCTTGTTGATGGCCATCGGTGCTGGTGCCTGGTTCTTGTCGCAAGAAAATTCGAGCGCGCCGCCAGCAGATAGTTCCAACCCTACTGCAATTCCTGGCGCGACACCACCAGATCGCGATCGTCCCGCTCCGCTGCCTCCTGGTGCGCCGCCACCTAATTAACCTAATTTGCTAGTTACTCGATCGTAGATGGGGCGGGGTGGGAGGATAGGGAGGATTTATGCGTCATCCTTTACCCCACCTCAAACGAAGTCCAGCCGACTTGTGTACACACTGTAGGGTGGTTGAGCGGAGCCGTTGGCGATAGCCTGCCGTAAGCACAACCACACCCCCCGCACTCCCGCACTCAAAAACTCTCAACAGCGATCGGGTCGATAATACCACCTCCGAGGACGATATCGCCGTCGTACCAGACGGCAGCTTGACCGGGGGTAATGCCAAATTGGGGTTCGTCAAATACTAGTTTAACTTTATCCCCTGTTAGCGGAATCACGCTGACAAGTACGGCTTCAGATCGATAGCGCACCTGAACTTCCGCCCGAATCGGCGTAGTTGGTTGAGAGATCGATACCCAGTTTACCCGATCGACAGTACATTCGCTCCCATGAGTTTCCTCGCGCGATCCGACGACAACTCGATTTTTGAGTGCGTCGAGGGCAACGACATATAAAGGTTCGGGGGCGGCAATGCCAATCCCGCGCCGTTGGCCGATCGTGTAATGATGAATGCCCGCATGTTGTCCTAATACCGTGCCTTGCGTATTGACAATTTCACCAGGACGTTCGCTGATATATTTATCTAAGAACGTCTTCATCGAGCCGTGTTTTTCAACTAAGCACAAATCTTGACTTTCAGGTTTATCAGCGGTAGAAAGATTCAAACCCGCTGCGATCTCCCGTGTTTGGGTTTTGAGCGTATCTCCTAGCGGAAACATAGTTGCAGCTAAAATGTGTTGTTCGAGATCGTAGAGAAAATAAGTTTGATCCTTAGATCTGTCGATCGCCCGTCGTAATTGATATCGTTGTAAATTATCGTCGTAAGTAATCCGGGCATAGTGTCCGGTGGCGATATAATCGGCTCCTAACTCAGCTTTGGCATAGGCTACCATCGGCCCAAATTTGACCGCCTTATTGCACTGAGAACAGGGCAATGGCGTGATGCCAGCTTCATATCCCGCTACTAAATAATCGATAATATACTGCTCGAAAGTATCGCGACTATCGACAATCTGATGCGTAATTCCCAACTGTTCGCAAATTTTAGCCGCATCGACCATGCCTTCGGAGCAACATTGACCTTTACCTCGCATCAACCACAGCGTCAGACCGATGACATCATAACCTTGCTGGCACAAAATCGCAGCGGCAACCGAACTATCAACCCCTCCAGAGAGTCCTACTACAACTTTTTTCATAGCTGGCAACATCGCACTTTTACTTATAGTTTGCCTATTTCCTAAGTTAACACTTCTCGATCGTCTTTGACGCAGCCGATCGCTTGTTGCTAATTTCGATCGGCTGCGGGGGAATAATGAATGAAGATCCGGTCGATCGTCCGCACTAACTGGGGAACATCAAATTATCGCCGCACGTCGTCAAAGCCAGAACGGATTGCCAAGGGTCGCAACTCAGCTCGATCTTGCATCAATCGAGATGGTTAGTTCCTAGTTCAACCCGTTGGCATTTGTTTCCAACAATCTCAGCCACTGAATTGTCTTAGCGCGACGATCGCCAGAAGGTACGATAAAACACTGAGGATAAGAACCACCTCTAAGCCTTAAACTAGATTGTTAGACTATCGAACCGATCGCCACTAAAATATATAAATTTTTTATGAAAACCGCTAGTTTACAAACTTATATCTACAAAGGTCTCATCGTTGGATTAGTGCCAGTACTCGCGATCGTCAATCTCCAGTCAGTAGGTATGGCAACTCCCGCAACTGCAAATAAGTCAACTGCGCCAGCAAAAAAGGATCTGACGACTAAAATTAGCATCGCAGCTCCGAGTAAAGCAGCTAAAACTAAAGCTCCCGCGAAAGCTCCTGCCAAGCCGAAAGCCGCACCAGCCGCTTTTTCTAATAATAATAATTTTGCCGATTCTTACACCCTCGGTGCTGGTGACAGATTGCGGATCGACATTTTTAACGTTCCTGAATATAGTGGCGAGTTTTTTGTCCTTGGCGATGGTGCGATCAATCTGCCTGTAGTTGGTGCGATTCCAGTGCAAGGATTGACGGTTCAAAAAGCATCTGCTTTGCTGACATCTTACTTCTCTCGCTACGTCAAACGTCCGATCGTCACGATTAGCGTTCTGGCTCCTCGTCCCGTCCAATTTGCCATTGCTGGCGAAGTAACCAGATCCGGTTCTTATACCGTGCCATTTTCAGGCGACAACCGCAAATTCCCGACTGTCAGCCAAGCCATTCAACTAGCAGGCGGTACCACTCAAACCGCTAACTTACGTCAAGTACAAGTGCGGCGCGCTGCTACTGGTAGAGTCGCGATCGTTAATATTTTTGATGTACTCCAACGGGGTAATACTTCTCAAGACATCACCCTCCGCGATGGCGATACTATTTACATCGCGCGGGCTGAAGGCGTAAATGCTGCCGATCGATTGCGCCTAGCAGGTTCTAACCTTGCCAACCAAGATGCTACCGTCAAAGTTGCCATCTTAGGCGAAGTGGGCAAACCAGGTACATATACCCTCAAGGGCGACACTGCTGGTACCGCCGGACGCGTCACGCCACCCACACTCACTGAAGCTATTAAAATAGCTGGTGGTAGTACCGCTTCGGCAGATCTCACGCGCATCCGCGTGCGCCGGAATACCCGGACGGGTGTCGGTCAAGTATTACCGATTAACTTACTCAACTTGCTTAAAGCTGGCGATTTCGGTCAAGATATCATTCTCCAAGATGGCGATACGATTCTATTACCGACAGCCAATGAAATTAATACTGCTAACAGTAGTCTAGTTGCTGCTTCCAACCTCGGCCCTCAAGCAATCAGTCCGCCAAAAGTAGTGGTCGTCGGTGAAGTAAATCGTCCAGGGACTTACACAGTACAAGGTGCTGGTAATACCACTAATAATAGTACTCAGTTGACTGGGACGGTAGCACTACCAACTGTAACCAATGCCATTCAAGCCGCTGCTGGCATCAAACCCACCGCCGATATTCGTCAAATCCAATTGATTCGGACGACTCGTTCTGGCGAACAAAAAATCGCGCTCAACTTGTTTAAACTGATTCAACAAGGCGATACCAGTCAGGATATCATTCTGCAAGAAGGCGATCGAATTTTTATCCCAATCGCTCAAAATCCCACTGCTCAGGATGTAGATTTAGTCGCATCTTCGACATTCTCACCCGCAACGATCAGAATTAATGTCATCGGTGAGGCTGCTGGTGGTGCTGGTGGCGGTAACCGCGAAGTACCGTCTAATACTACGCTCAATCAGGCAATTTTACTGGCTGGTGGCTTTAATAACGTTCGGGCTAACAAAAATGAGGTGGACTTTATCCGACTCAATCCGAATGGTACCGTCACCAAGCGATTAATCAAACTCAACTTTGCCAGAGGTATCGATGCAGAGAGCAATCCTCGCCTCCAAAACAACGATACGATCGTGATCGGTCGGAATAACCTGACGCGGATTGGCGACGGCTTCAGCACGATTCTCACGCCATTTAACGGTCTGTTAAATATCTTCAGATTCTAAGATCCTTAGTTGCAAGGTTTAAAGGGTAAAGGGTAAAGGGTAAAACCTACTCTCCTTTACCCTTTTTCTATTTCTCTATTTTGGACATACTCCCTTCCCACTCAAGAAATAGACATTTGTGATTCACTATTCACTATTCACCATCCACCATTCACCCTTACCCTAGATGTCTAATTTGTCACTGGGAAGGGAGTATCTTCACAAGTGGTTGGTGCTGGCGATATTTACCCCGATCGATCCAAACTGCAACTAGCTACTAAAGTAGCGATCGGGGATAATAAAGATCTGAGTATCGATCTGTTGAACTTGCCATGAATACGACCAATTTGCGAGATCTGTACCAACAGGTCATTCTCGAACACTACAAAAAGCCCAAACATAAAGGTAAAACTAATCCGATCGATCGGTATCAAAAAGGGCACAATCCATCTTGTGGCGATACGATCGAACTAACATTAGAACTCGATGCCAGTGGCGAGCGCGTTACCGATGTCAAATTTGAAGGTGAAGGATGCGCGATTGCCCTGGCTTCGGTAGATTTAATGGCGGGAGCTGTGGCTGGTAAAACGATCGATGAAGCTCTAGAATTAGTCAGTATTTTTCAAAGCATGATGAAAGGGGAAACTGAATTTCCGAAAGAGCAACGCAAGCTTAATGTGATGAAAGGAGTCGCGCAATTTCCCGTGCGAATTAAATGCGCCAACCTCGGCTGGCATACTCTTAAAGCCGCTCTTTTAATGACAGGCTCCGCCAAACTCGCCGATTTTGTTACCAACGAAGCAGAATAGTTAATTTAGGGAATAGGGAATAGGGGATAGGGGATAGCGAAAAGTACATCATTGGGGTGCGAAGCTGGGAGAGATAAACTTCCCTTTCAAACGTAGCTTCTTTGCCCAAGAGAATCACCTGTTCGAGATAGTTTTCAACTATCTCGAACATCAAATATTCTATCTCCTATCCCCTATCCCCTACCCCCTATCCCCTATCCCCTATCCCCTATCCCCTAATTAAATGATTTCAACAGCCGATTTCTTTAAATACTTTCAATGGTCGGGAATTTTGACGCTAGCTTTTGCCGTGTTGACGATCTTGGCTTTAGTCCTTAAATGGGGTTTTAAATTTCGCCTCGTCGGTGCGACCGGATTTATGGGAGTGCTGACGGCGGGATTATTTGCATTGAGCCTAGTCCCGATCGTCCATACTAATGTCCCTGGTGCGCTGCATTACTCCTTGATTTATGATAACGGTAGCGATCGCGCGACGATTGCCGTCCGGATGCCAATTAGCGAAACAGGATTAGATGCCACTTTACGTCAAGCAGCCGCCGATTTATACTCTTACGGTCGATCGGGATCGATCGACAAACAACTCAAAGTCCGCGCCAGAACTGTCATCCATCCGCGCCCTGGTATTTCCGAACCATTGGTATTAGGTGAAGTAACCCGTTCTCTTGGCGGCGGCGAAGATAGCCAATTAGAGGTCAAGATCGATCGCGACAATTTGCTGAAAGTAGCTCGAACTAATTCCTTGAAAGCCTAAATAGGGCTTACTGAAAAAGTTAATCAGTGGCATTTAATTGGATCGAGCGTTGTTAATCGATCTAATTGAATCCATTCACTGTTGGACGAATATGTGATTGTGTAAAGCCAACTATATCTATGATTCAAAAAAAGTAAGTAGGTTAGGTTACTATCTCTCAACCTAACCTACTTGCTTTTTCTAATGCTTACAAGCTTCGCGAATAGATGCTAAACCAACGCGATAACAAAAATCACCAAACCCTTCACCTGGCTTACGATCGCGCTTGAAATATTCAAACATTGGCGTGAAGAAAGCCTCCAGATCGTTGATGTGCATTCTGTCTGTATAAACCTGCGCCAGACGAGTCTGTGCGGGACAGCCAGCCAACCACACTTGATAACTTTCAGGGAAACTACCGACAAAGCCGACTTCTGCCATGTAGGGACGCGCGCAACCGTTGGGGCAGCCAGTCATGCGGATGACAAATTGCTCTTCAGGTAAGCCTAATTTGTCCAGGAGGACACGGAAACGCTCGTTGACGCTAGGAGCCACCCGCTCGGATTCGGTGACCGCTAAACCGCAGGTAGGCAGTGCTGGGCACGCCATTGAGTAGCGGACGAGGGTATCGATTTTGGTGGGATCTGGTTCGACTCCATTATCGGTTAAGATTTTGTCGATCGCAGCTCGATCGGCTGGCTCGATGTCGTAGATCAACACGTTTTGATGGGGAGTCACGCGCATCGGGATTTGATACGTCTGCACGATTTCTTTCAATGCGGTGCGGAGTTTAAAATCGCCGTCATCTTTAATCCGTCCATTAACGACTGAGATGCCTAGAAATACCTTACCGTCGCCTTGTTCGTGCCAACCTAAAAAGTCGATATATTTAAAGGCGGGAAGTTGCTTGAGGGGTTGAATTTTTTTGCCATAATATTCTTCAACTTTAGCTTTGAATTTAGCCACACCCCAATCGTGAATTAGGTACTTCATCCGCGCGTGACGGCGATTGGTACGATCGCCATAATCGCGTTGGGTAGAGACGATCGCTTTAACTAGATCGTAGATATTTGCTTTAGTTACATAGCCGATCGGATCGGCAATTCGGGCGAATGTTTCTTCTTTATTATGGGTGCGCCCTAAACCGCCGCCAGCATAGACATTAAAGCCTAATAATTGGCCTTTAGCATTAGTAATTACGACCAATCCTAAATCTTGAGAGAAAATATCGATCGAGTTATCGCCAGGTACAGTAATGGCAATTTTAAATTTGCGGGGCAGATATTGAGTCCCATAAATTGGTTCTTCGCCTTCCGCAAACAGCGCGCGATCGACATCTGCTTTTAGTGCTACTTTAACTTCAGCAACAGGCTCGCCAGTGATGACTTTTTCGCCATCTAGCCAGATATCATAATAGGCACCTGTATGGGGTGTGAGTAAATCCGCAATGCGATCGGCATAAGTCAGCGCATATCTATATTCTGGCTTATTCTTGAAGGGGGCTGGAGGTGCCATGACGTTGCGGTTCAAATCGCCACAAGCACCCAGGGTGGAACCCAAATTATGGACGATGGCATCGATGGCTGGCTTGAGATTTTTCTTGAGAATGCCATGCATCTGAAAACCCTGGCGGGTAGTCGCACGGATGGTTTCGTTCCCATAGTCGCTCGCCAATCGATCGAGTGCCAAGTACAATTGAGGTGGGATAAAGCCGCCCGGATTGCGCGTCCGCAGCATCATTTGGTAATCTTTTTCGGCACCTTTAACGCGATTATCCCGATTATCCTGTTGATAAGATCCGTGAAATTTGAGGATCTGAATTGCATCTTCGGTGAAATAATTTGTATCGAGTAGTAACTCGCTGGCAACAGGTTCCCGCAGATAGTTACTATCTGTCTTTAAATGTTCTACTTTAGCGAGCTTCTTGGGCGTGGAAGTGGTAACCATACTGAGTTTAAGGATACTGGCAGGCGGAGATCTAGTCTATAGCAATCCTAAGTAACTTAGATCTATTGTCTATTTATTTTAACGCTCCTACGATTCGCCGTTTTGGTAGGAAGTCTAAAATAAATGTCGAGGTTCCCGATTTGTACTTGCTATGAGTGTAAAGCAGATCGACATGATTGAGGCGGCTTATACTAAGCTATAAAAGTCGCAATCGATCGGTACTTAATGGATGACTCTCTGGATTTCAGGCGGTATGCGCCAGCCACCGAACGCAATCGCGAACCAATTCTGGCAATTTTACAGCAAGTATTACCGCCGACGGGCACGATTCTCGAAATCTCTAGCGGTACGGGCGAACATGGAATATTTATGGCTCCCCAACTCGCACCGTGCTATTGGCTCCCCTCCGATCCCAATCCCGATGCTAGAGCGAGTATCGCTGCTTGGCAACAGTTCGCACCGTGCTATAATATGTGTCCCCCGATCGATCTCGATGCCAGTAGTCCTGAATGGTTGGTAGAATCAAAAGAGCCAATTACCGCGATCGTGAATATTAACATGATTCATATCGCTCCAAAATCGGCTTACTTGGGTTTATTTGCTGGCGCAAAACACGTTCTGCCTATAGGTGGTATCTTGTACTTATATGGCCCTTTCAAGCAAGGTGGAGTCCATACAGCCCATAGTAATGCTGCTTTCGATGAAAGTTTGAGAAGTCAAAATCCAGCATGGGGCGTTCGAGATTTAGAAGAAATCGTCACTGTCGCTCACAGCAATCACCTAGAACTTCAACAAGTTTACCCGATGCCCGCTAATAATCTTTCCGTTGTCTTCAAAGTGGTTGAATAATATTTGACTTAGGCGGAGATCTACCCACCCCGCCCTACGGGCACCCCTCCGAGGAGGGGATTTACCCCTAGCCCCCTTGGGTATAAAATCCCCTCCTCGGAGGGGCGAATCAGCCGCAAGGCTGATTCGGGGTGGGTAGATCTCCGCAGCACCTCCATAAATCCCCCAATAGCTAATGACTGCTAATACTGACTTTCTCGCTCATCTCAATCCTTCCCAACGGCGTTCCGTCGAGCATTATTGTGGAGCCTTATTAGTAGTCGCAGGTGCGGGTAGTGGCAAAACTCGCGCCCTCACCTATCGAATTGCCAACCTCATCCGCACCCATCGCGTCGATCCCGCTCATATTTTAGCAGTTACCTTTACTAATAAAGCTGCTAAAGAAATGCGATCGCGAATCGAACTATTATTCGCCCAGCAACAATCCGAATTTAAATTTGGTAAGCCGTGGGGTGCTTTAGATGAGTATCAACAAACGCAACTGCGATCGCATATTTACAAGACAATTATTAAAGATCTCTGGGTTGGCACCTTTCACGGCTTATTTAGTAAGGTGTTGCGATTCGATATCGAAAAATATCAAGACGATAAGGGACGGACTTGGAATAAAAGTTTTTCAATTTTTGATGATGCCGATTGTCAAGGTTTGGTCAAGCAAATTGTTGTCAAGCAGTTAGATCTAGACGATAAGAAATTC